>CALWJU010000013.1 GCA_944381105.1 uncultured Clostridia bacterium
AGATAAAAAGGGAGGGAAATATGGACGAGAAGTACAAGAGAAGTTATAGGTGGCGATTGACTGCAATGATAATGCTATTTTTACTAGTGCTTGCTGTGATATTTATTGCAATATTCGCACTGCCTAATGATGAGGGACAACCAACAACTGAGACAAATAAGACAATCAGTGGCAGTGTGAACTTTACAAGTGCCACCGACAACACCTTTTATATCAAAGAGGTAAGATTGCAAGAGGGAGATGGCGAGGCAGAAATCCTTTCAACAACCCCTGGCTACATAAACAACGGTTTTGCCTTTACTGAAATCGGGGAGGTTTCATCAGATAGCATAACTTTATATTTTGATATAATCAATGCAACAACAAACACCGCTGTAATATCATACTCATGGACAGATACAGAGGTTGAGGGAGTATCTTTTAGTGTCGATGAGGCAAGTAGATACATTTCAGCAGGTACGGGCGAGGAAATAACAGAGGAAACTCAAATAAATGGAACACTAATACTTGAACTAAATTTATACAACACTGATTCTTTTAACCTATCAAATATAACAATGTCCTTTGATGAGCCAGAGGTCTATACATGGTGGTATTTTGAAACAAATGAAGAGGATAAGACAGCGACATTGACAAGCGCTAATGCAACAAATGGTATACTTGAAGTACCAGCATATGTTTCTTACGATGAAGAAACTCGTACATGGGTAAGTGGACCTGATTACAAAGTTGTAGCCCTTGATGGTGTAGATATATACCATGGTACAATTGCTAGGGATGTAACTGAACTTATTCTTCCAGAAACCGTGGTTGAAATTGGAGATTATACTTTTTGCAGAGGTGGGTTCATAGGTACGACGCTTGATTTAAGTAATACAAATATTGAGAGGATAGGTAGTTCAGCTTTTATAGATTGTACATTAATTACAAGCATTATTTTGCCAGAATCATTAACAACAATAGAGTCCTTGGCGTTTGGTGGTTGTGAAAATTTAGAGTATATCAGTTTTCCAACAAACACGAATATTAATTATATTAATAATAATGCTTTTAACCATGAAAATCTGCAACCAACGATAGTAGATGAATATGGCGTTGAATATATGGGGAATGAAGATAATCCTTATGTTGTTTTATGGGACGCAAGTGAGCTTACAGCAGGCTCTTATGAAATAAATGAGAAATGTGAAGTTATTTATTATAATGCTTTTGAAGGTCTAACAACCCTTACAAATGTAACGTTCCCTTCTTCGATTACAAAAATATTTTCAAGTTCATTTAATGGTTGCACCTCTCTTACAGGAATAGATTTAAGTGATTGCATAGGCTTGACAAGTATAGCGGATGCGGTATTCTTTGATTGCAGTGGGCTTACAAATATTGCATTGCCAGAGAGTTTAAAAAATATAGGCGACTATGCATTTGTTGGTTGCACTGAGCTTACAAGTATTAAATTGCCAAATAGCATAGAAAGTGTAGGTCGTAATGCTTTTTCTAATTGTATTGTTTTGCAAGTTCAAATTGATGACTATGGAGTGAAATATATAGGCAACGACGACAATCCTTATTTAGTTTTGCTTGATGCAAGTGGGCTCACAACGGACTACTATGTAGTAAATTCAAATTGTAAAGTGATTGGAGCCTATGCATTTAATGAAATAACAACTCTTACAAACATAACACTTTCATCTTCGCTTGCTTTTATTAATAATGATGCATTTTACAACTGCACTAATCTTATAGAAATAGATTTAAGTGGCTGTACAAATTTGACAAGTATAGGTGAAAACACATTTTATGGTTGTGAATCTCTTACAACAATAGATTTAAGCGGATGTACAAACTTGACAGATATAGGAGAGTTTATATTCTACAATTGTACCTCCCTTACCACACTAGATTTAAGCGGATGTACAAACTTGACAAGTATAGGAGGTTGGGCATTTAATCAATGCAGTAGTCTTACAACGCTAGATTTAAGTGGCTGTACAAATTTGACAAGTATAGGAATCTATGCATTTTCTGGTTGTAGTGGGCTTACAAATATTGCATTGCCAGAGAGTTTAAAAAATATAGGCGACTATGCATTTTCTGGTTGCACTGGACTTACAAGTATAATATTACCTGAAAATTTGACAACTATAAAGGAGAGAGCATTCTACAATTGTTCTTCACTTATAGCACTAGATTTAAGTGGCTGTACAAATTTGATAAGTATAGAAGATTGGGCATTCTTAGATTGTGTTGAGCTTACCACATTAGATTTAAGTGAATGCATAAACCTGACAAGTATAGGAGAGCAAGCATTTCGTGAATGCAGTAGTCTTACAACGCTAGATTTAAGTGGCTGTACAAATTTGACAAGTATAGGAAGTTCTGCATTCATAGATTGTGTTGAACTTACAACAATAGATTTAAGTGGCTGTACAAATTTGACAAGTATAGGAAGTTCTGCATTTTATAATTGCTCCAATATTACCTCTACAATCTTAAATCAATACATATTTGAAAATGCTACATCAGACACAGCTTGTGGTAATCTTCTCCAAAATATCACCAGTGGTGAGACTGTATATGTTCCTGCAAATTTGATTGATGAATTACACCTCACAAACTCGTACCTTGACGGCGACACATTCACACGCAGTGAGACCGCAGTAGATGGGTACTATGTTTACACTAAAATTTAATTAAAGTTTGCTTAATAAAATTCATTTTAGGTAGTATTTAAAATATTGCGTTTTAGCAAATTTTAAAAGTTAATTGAATTTTAATGTTAAAAATTAAATTATACAAAATTAAGAACTTTTCATATAAATATATATGGAAAGTTTTTATATTGTAGGTGGAAATAAACTTGAAGGAGAGGTAGAGATTGATCCTGCGAAAAATTCTCTACTTCCTATCCTTGCTGGCTGTATATTAGTTGATGATGAAATTTTACTTGAAAATGTGCCTAAATATAGCGATGTTATTGCTATGTGTAAAATATTAGAGCATCTTGGTGGCAAGACGAAATTTGTGAGCGGAAAGTATAAAAATGAAGATTTGCTTGTTGATTGCAGAGATATAGTTTATAGTGATGTGCCAAATGAACTTGCCTGCTCTGTACGTTCCTCAATTTTTACGCTTGGTTCAATACTCGGTCGAAAGAAGATTGCAAAAGTATCTTATCCTGGTGGGTGCGATATAGGGCTAAGACCTATTGACATACATATTGCAGGGCTAAAACAACTTGGATGCAAGGTGGTTGATAAGAATGGATACATATATGCTGACGGAAGCAAACGTAGAGCAGAAGATGTTATGCTTTCTTTTTCAAGTGTTGGAGCAACTGAAAATATCATGATGTTTGCCTCTGTATGCAAAGGGCAAACGAGAATTTTTAATCCTGCACGTGAACCTGAGATTGTAGATTTACAGAACTTTTTAAATAAGTGTGGTGCTAAGATCAGCGGAGCAGGGAGCAATATGATAGTAATTGACGGAGTACCAAAATTACATGGTTGCTGTTACCATGCGATCAGTGATAGAATAGAGGCAGGAACTTTTCTTATTGCAGGTGCTATGGTAGGCAAAGAGATTGTGCTAAAAAATGCCAGTCCCAAAGATAATCAGGCGTTAATTGCAAAACTTTTGAAAACTACTTGCAAAATTAAAGAGGAAAATGATAGAATAATTATAAAAGGAAGCCCTCGTCCTCAATCTTTTGGGGAGATTGAAACCGCTGTATATCCAGGTTTCCCGACTGACCTACAAGCACCAATGTGTTCTCTTGCTTCTGTTTGTGATGGTTATAGCCTTATAATTGAAAATCTTTTTGAGGCAAGACTTAAACATATAGGCGAACTGCTCAAAATGGGTTGCGATATAAGATGTAAAAATGGTGTATGTATTGTGAAAGGCAGGGATAAAATTTATGGTGCAGACGTAATTACAACAGATTTAAGGGGTGGAGCATGCCTTGTTCTTGCTGGACTTTACGCCGAAGGGTATACTACTTTAAATAACATAGAACTTATCGACAGAGGCTACTTTAAACTAGAAGAAAAACTCACAGCCTTAGGTGGAGAAATTAAAAGGATAAAATGTGAAAAAAAAGTGTATAATTGCTATTAGTGTTGTTGTGAGCGTGATATTACTAATCGTAATATTATCTTTTACCTTATTCTCACTTAAAAGTATAGAAATTGATTATAGGACAAACAAATTAAACATAACCGCCACCGACGAGGAGATAATTGAAAGTGCTGACATCGATATGGGCGGAAGTGTATTTTTTAGAAATAAACAGTACTATATTGATAATATTGAGAGAGCCAACCCTTATGTTAAAGTGATAAACATCGAGACTGTTTTTCCGTCATCTTATATAATTCATATTGCAGAGCGACAAGAGGTTTTTTCGATAGAGCATAATGGGCAATATTATATAGTTGATGAAGATTATAAGGTGCTGAGCATAACAGACGAGTACTTGTCAGACCAAACAAATGCCATACTTTTAAATGGCTTAAATATAAGAGGGACAAGTTATGCAGTTGGCGAGTTTTTAAAAGTAAGCAATTCACTGCCTATTTACAGCACTCTTTATGAGAACAATCGACCATTAAATGAACAACAGGCGATGATAGAAAACATAACATTTACAAGTGAATATGACGAAAATGTAGGACAGGAGCAGAGTGCCATCGAATTAAAATTTTTCTCAGGACAGACTTTCAGATTAATTAATGCAAGTTTCGGTCTAACATATAAAGTCTCACTAATGCTTGACGTATATTCGCAAATATTTGAGTTTGTAGACGATCCAAGTGATGATACAAACAACAAGGTCGACGAAAATGGCAACTTACTTACAGAAGAAAATCTTAAAACTGCGACAATCGAGATAAGAAATTATTATGATTATAGAGTCCACGATGAAAGCGACTGCTATTTTCAGATTTATGTGTAAATAGTTAATGTAATTAGTTAAACATAGAAATAGGAAGTATGACTAACTCACAATGTTAGACTATGCTTCCTATTTTGTATTATAGGCAATCGAACTTGTTTTCAATAGTGAGATGATAGTTATTAATACTTTGTGATATATATTCGCAAGAGTTTAATAAAATTTAAGCAAAATTTTATCATCACTTAATTTGTATTTTCATAGAATTCTTCACATTGTTTTATAATTGATACAAATTCATTTGGTAAAAGTGAAAGGGCTTTATCTCTCAATTGTTTTTCTACTGGGTAAAAAGCCTCAGCCATGCTACCAACAATGCAAGCGTTAGTATCAGTGTCGCCTCCAAAAGACAGTGCAGTATGGATGCAATCATCAAAATCTTTACCCTTAGCAAGTGAGTAAAAAACAAGGTCGATTGTGTCAGAGCAGGTGTAGTTAAATTTTGTTAAACTCGGCTTTTTAATATCTATTTTTAGTTTCTTAAAGACCTCTTCCTTTTTAAGTCCTTGCCTTGCATAGAAAATTGTCAATGCGACTTTTGTTGCACTATCAATTGCCTCAACACTGTTATGCGATGGCAAGGTTGCAAGACGAGCATTTTTAATTACCTCTTCCTTGCTGCCAAACAGCCAGCCGACAGGAGATATTCTCATCATAGCACCATTGCCTTTGCTATTACCTTGACAATCAGTTTCTGCCCATTTTAAAAGATTTGGGGAGAACATCTTTTTGAAATATGGTTTGTCTTTTGGCACAGAGTCTTGGTATTTTGTTATAAATTCTCGTAACTTATTTTCGTAGTCGGAATTATTGATAATCGCATCGGCAATTGCAATAGTAAGAATGGTGTCATCGCTATAAAAAGCACCACTTGGGATAAGGCTGTCTTGACAACGAATTGGGCTAAAATGAAACATTTGGTTATATTCATAAACCGAACCTGCAAGGTCTCCTATAATTGCTCCTATCATATTCTTCCCTTTTGATAAAGGATAACATAAATTAAACGAATAGACAAAACTTTTTTAAACATTTAAGTATTTATAGTCAATAAAACTACAAATAAGTTGACAAATAACGCTTTTTGCGTTATTATTCTATAAAAGGTGAATTATGAAAGATAACTTTGTTTTGGTGTTTGATATTGGTTCACTTAAATTGCGTGCTTCTCTTGCTAAAAAAGGACTAAACAACACCTTTAACACAAGAGGCTTTAAAGAATATGAATACGATGGTTTTTACCAGGGTGAATTTATCATGCCTGAGAGATTATCTTTGATATTCGAGCAGATTGTTCAAGAACTAGATGCCTTGCCTAGTAGAGAACTTGATAAGGTCTACATAGGCGTTCCAGCAGAATTTTCGTCAGTACTACGAACAGATGTGTCTATAAATTTTGGGATGAGAAGGAAGATAAAACAAGCAGATATTGATTCTCTTTTCTATATGGCAGGAGAAAAAGCAAAAAACTCGGCTGTTGAAGTGGTGTCAGTAAGTCCTATTTCCTATAATCTTGATGAAGGGCGAATAACTTTTGAGCCTCTTGGCGAAACGGCGTCCAGTATTACGGCATCTCTTTCGGTTGTCTATGCGGATAAAAAATTTATAGACTTATTTAATAATATAATAGCAGGACTAGGATTTGAGAGTGTAGAATATATATCTGAACCATTAAGTCAAGCGTTATATATAATACCAAAGGAAAAACGAGAAGATTTATCTTTGTTAATTGATGTGGGAGATTTAACAACAAGTATATCCTTTGTAAAAGGCAATGGGTTATACGCACTGACAAGTTTTTCACGTGGAGGGGGATTTATAACAAACGATCTTGCAGAAGCCTTTGATCTTTCTATGAACGAAGCAGACAAATTGAAAAAACAAATCGTACTATCTTTAAAAGGAAAGCCTAGTGATTGCTATGAACTTTCGGCTGATCTTGGCAAAATAATAAGGATACCTCTTGTAAGTGCAAATGAGGTTGTGAGTTATAGAATTGATGAACTCTCTGAGGTTATATCAAAATGTGTGCAGATGAACACAAGAGAATATATGTCTTATCTTCCTATATATTTAACTGGTGCGGGAATAACTAAAATAAAAGGCGGGCGTGATTATCTAGGTAAAGGACTTGGACGGAATGTTAATTATGGTAAACCACCTTTACCTGGAAAAGACAAGCCAGAACTTGCTTCAATATTTTCTCTTTTAAATTATGCTTTGTCATCAAACAATAAATAAAAGAAAAAACTTAATTTTTTTGAAAATGTGTTGATTATTTTTAAAAGTTTGCTATAATAAAATGTATAATTATACATGATTTAATGTAAATTTTGCAAGTTTATGCATTTTTTAAAAAAATTACATAGTTTTATTTGCAAATTTATTCAAAATGTATTACAATATATACAACAATAATGTTTATGAAAAGGAGAAACTTATGGATAATATGAGAACATCTGTTGCGAAAATCAAAGTTGTAGGTGTTGGAGGAGGTGGAAATAACGCTGTAAATCGTATGATTGAAGCTGGGGTTAGTTCTGCTGAGTTTGTGTCTGTCAACACTGACCAACAAGCACTCTTAATAAGCAAGGCTGAAACAAGATTGCAAATAGGAGAGCGTCTTACTAATGGTCTAGGTGCTGGTGCGAGACCAGAAATAGGACAAAAGGCTGCTGAGGAAAGTAAAACTTCAATCACTGAAATGTTAAAGGGTACCAACCTTGTCTTTATCACTGCTGGTATGGGTGGCGGTACTGGTACAGGTGCTGCACCAGTTATTGCTCAGATAGCAAAAGAACTTGGTATTCTTACGATAGCAGTTATAACAAAACCATTTAATTTTGAAGGCCCTGTTAGAGCAAGAAACGCAGAGGAAGGGCTTGAAAAATTGAGAAAATATGTAGATGCACTCGTAGTTATTCCAAACGAAAAATTACTCCAAATTGTGCCAAAGAAGACACCACTTTCTGAGTCTTTTAGATTTGCCGATGATGTTTTAAGACAAGGCGTGCAAGGAATAAGCGACCTTATTGTATATCCAGGACTTATCAACCTTGACTTTGCTGACGTAACAACCATAATGAAAGATAAGGGGCTTGCTCATATGGGTATAGGTTACGGAACAGGAGATAATAAGGCTCTTGATGCCGTTAAACAGGCGGTTGCAAGTCCACTACTTGAAACCACAATTGAGGGAGCAACAGGAATACTTATCAATATTAAGGGCGGAAGCGACTTGACACAGGATGATGTGAGTGAGTCTGCTGCACTTGTAAGAGAGGTTGTAGATGATAGTTGCAATATTATTGTGGGGGCCTGCATTGATGAAAATATGCATGACGAGGTAGAAATTACACTTATTGCAACAGGATTTCCTAGTCTAAATGACGAGAAACGCAAAGAAGAAGAGAAAAGAAAAGAGATGGAAAACGCTCGCTCAATTGGTTCTATGGGACAAAAGCCACGTTTCGACGCAAGAAGTATGTTCTCAAATTATGTTCAAAAAGAGAAAGAAGAAGAGATGGCTAGACCAAATGTATCTCTCGAAAGAAATGATGATATTTCTTCTTCACGAGTTGAGGTTAAATCAACAAACGTTCCACCATGGATTGAAAAATTAAGAAAAAATAAGAAATAAAATTGTATTTGTAAAGACGAAAGAATTTAAAATGCATCCATAAAAGTTATTTGCTTAGGGTGCATTTTTTTGTGGCTTATTTTTATAAATTTTTTACACTTTATTGTATATATTTCGATAATATGTGATTTTTTTCTTCTTTGTATAATAGTTGTCTTTATTTTAAAATAAGATAGGAGATAAAATGGTAGTAGAAATAGAACTTGCACTTTTTATTAATCTATGTTTAAATTCATTTATAATAAAACTATCTTCACTGTTTTTAAGAGAGAATGCAAGAATGTGGTTTTTATCCTCTTTACTTGCCAGCATAATTGCAGTAATATTGCCACTTTTTAATTTAACAGTTATTTTCAAGGTTATTATTGCAGTCTGCACATGTAATATAATTACAGTTATTTCTTTTACAATAAAAAATGTAAAGAAATTTGTTATAACATTTACTACCATTCTTTTTGTAACCTTTCTATTTGGTGGAGGGTGTTATGCCGTTGAAAGTATGTTTGGCGCTTTGCCTCTTATTTATATCTGTTTGATTGGCACAGTTGTATTTGTTGTTACAAAAATAATTCTTAATTATCAAAAGAAAAAGGACATGATTGCAAAATACACATACAATGTTATTTTAAAAGATGGCGATAAGACCATTTATGAAGAAGGGTATCTTGACAGCGGTAATATCCTTTACGATAATATTACAAAAAAACCGATAATTCTTGTTACTTTTGAGGTATTTAACAGATTATATCAAAATATTAATTATATTAATGCTCTTACAAAAAATTTTGATAAGTCTCTTGTAAAAGATGGGCATTTCGTAAAAATAAATTCTATTGGCAGTGGGACAAGCATTTTAGTTTTTACAGTAGATGAAATGGTATTAAATAGCGAAAGGAGTTTTAAGAATGTGGCGATAGGCTTATCATTTTCAAGTTTTGATAAAAGTTTTGGAAAGAAAGTTTTGCTAAATAGTTCTTTGATTTAGGAGGGGTAATGAAAAGGTTGATTTTTAAAATAAGAAGTTTTATATATAATATAACTCATAAATTTTCATTTTTAGATGTAAAGAATATAGTTTGCTATGTATGTGGTAACGATGAGTTTTTACCGCCACTTGAACCTGATGAGGAGAATAGGTTACTATTACTGAAAGAAAATGGGGATATGTCGGCAACTGAAAAACTCATAGAGCACAATCTTAGACTTGTGGCATATATTGCAAAGAAATTTGAGAACACAGGTCTTGAATTTGAAGATTTAATTTCGGTAGGTGCAATAGGTCTTATTAAAGCAGTGAGAACTTTTAAACTTGACAAAAATATAAGACTTGCAACATATGCTTCAAGATGTATAGAGAATGAAATATTGATGCAATTGCGAAAAACTACAAAAATCAAACAAGACATTAGTCTTGACAAGCCTTTATGTGAAGATGGAGAGGGTAATCAACTTGTGTTATCTGATATCTTACCATGCGAAGATGATGTTATGGTACAAGCGGTGGATGAACCAGCAGACAAGCAAATTATAAATGAATTAATAGGCAGACTTAATGCGAGGGAAAGAGAAATTATGGTGCTCCGTTATGGACTTATGGGACATCAAGAACTTACACAAAGAGAAGTTGCTATCAAACTTGGGATAAGTCAAAGTTATATATCTAGGTTAGAAAAAAGAATTTTAAACGATATGCGTCATGAAATTGAAAAATTATATTAAATTAAATAATTTTTAAAATAAAAATAATTAAAAACAAAAAATTAATGTAAAAAATAACAAAAAATAAAAAATAATAAATATAAAACAAAAATTATATTAAAAACTAAAAAAATGAAAAATTTAAACGAAAAAATAAAATAAAATTAAAAATTAAATATTTTTTGCATATCTAAATAAAGGTTAAAAAATAAAATATAGGTAAAAAATGCTAAAATCAAATAAAAAAATAAAAATTATTTAAAAAATTATTTAAAAATTGATAAAAATCTTAAAATATTATTAAAAAAATGAAAAAATTGTTTCTGTTCTATGTATACTTTTTGCTCCTTTTGCGAATGATATACCTTAATAGGAGGGGGTATGTCATCTAAGGTTAGTATTGCAGGAGTGGATACAACGAAACTGCCAAAACTTACAAACGACGATATGCTTGAACTTATGAAGAAGATTAAATCTGGCGATACACGAGCAAGAGATTATTTCGTGGTTGCAAATTTAAGACTTGTTTTGTCGGTTGTTCACAGATTTGGTAGTCGTGGAGATAAGGCTGATGATATGTTTCAAGTGGGGTGCGTAGGACTCATGAAAGCAATTGATAATTTTGATGAAAAACAGCAGGTAAAATTTTCTACCTATGCAGTGCCTATGATTATAGGAGAGATTAAACGTTACCTTAGAGATAACAACTCTGTGAGGGTCAGCAGGTCCCTTCGTGATATAGCATACAAGGCTTTACAAGTCAAGGATGCTTTATCAAAAAAATCAATTGAAGAACCGACTGTTGATGAGATTGCGAATGTTTTAGATATTCCTGCTAAAACTATAACTTTTGCGCTTGACGCAATAAGCGAAACAGTCTCTCTGAGCGATCCTGTATATAATGACGGTTTTGAGCAAATAGAACTGCTTGACCAAATAGCAGATACAAAGAATACAGATGACAGTCTGCATGAGAATATTTCTATAAAAGATGCCATTAAGTTTTTGCCAGAGCGAGAAAAAGAAATTCTTCTTATGAGATATTATGTAGGCAAAACTCAAACAGAGGTCAGTGAAGAAATTGGAATTTCTCAGGCACAAGTATCAAGGCTTGAAAAAAATGCTCTAAAAATAATAAAAGAATTTCTTGTATAAAATGTCGGCTTAACTCGGCATTTTATTTTTATATTTATAGATAATATATTCTTAATAGAACCAATTTTTTTGACAAATAATTTAATGAGTTGTAAAATATTTTATATTTGCTGTTTGAGTTTTAATTTTTTTATTTTTTTAACTAAAAATGGTAAACTAATAATGTATGAATATATGTCCAAATATTCATTAGTCTTTTAAGGAGTAAAAATGACGTTAAAGTCTCGCATATTGATGTTGATTATTTTGCTTGCGTTTTCGACATGTTCACTAATTGTCGGTATTTATGCTGTGCAAAATGCCAATGTGTCAATAAGCGGAGAGATTTCCTATGAAGTGCCTTATGTTGCGCTAGACTTTATCTTCGAAGAGACCTCGTCAAATACAGGTGAGGTAATAGATTACATAGGCACAGACACAGATATTGTTATACCATCTTCTTACTCAATTCTTGAAGTAGATGGAGAAGAGATTTTTGTTGAGGGAGATGATTATACCGTTACTGCAATTGACGATGGAACAAACAGCAGTACAGGAGTATTTTTTGGAGACAACCTTACAAGCGTTGTGTTTCCAGATACTATTGAAAAGATAGGAGATTATGCTTTTTATGGAAATAACACTCTTGGATCATTTAATCTTGACGAATTATATAATCTTATAGAAATAGGAAATTATGCGTTTAATGCTTGTTCAGCGCTCCAAAGTACATTATCTCTCCCTTCATCGCTCGAAATAATAGGAGCTCGTGCGTTTTATAATTGTAGATCTCTTAGAGGCGATTTAACTATTCCAGCAGGAGTAACAACAATAGAAGCACAAACTTTTTATTATTGTTCTAATCTTTCTTCGGTTACAATAGGAGAAAATGTACAATCAATAGGTGGTTATGCATTTTTCTATTGCACAGATATTGAAGATATTTCTTATAATGCTGTAAGTGTTGAAGATCTTACTAGGCAGAGTAATGTATTTTATTGCGCGGGCGTTGAAAATAGTGGTATAACAGTTGTATTTGGCGAAGGTGTAACACGAGTTCCTGCGTACTTATTCTATGGAGCGTCAAACTCATCTCCTCCTGCGATTACATCAGTAACATTTTCTTCGACTATAACAGAAATTGGGAATTATTCATTTTATAATAGTGTTGATCTCGTAGAAATAATATTTAATTGTATAGAATTATATGACTTTACAGAAAATAGTGCTTTTTACCATGCTGGTTATTATACAAATGGTGTAACGGTAATTTTCAATGAGGGGGTTACAAGAATACCTGCACTTATGTTTGAAACTAATTATCTTGGTGGAACTGGACGTGTACATCTATCATCTGTGATTTTTGCAACCACAATTACTGAAATAGGTGTTGGTGCTTTTTGTGGTGTTGGGTATTTAACTGGTGAATTAGTTTTGCCTACTAATTTAGAATCAATAGGTGATGGTGCGTTTAACTATTGTGGTTATAATAGTGTAACTATTCCGGCTAATGTAAGTTATATAGGCATTGATTCATTTGCTAATATGTCTAATCTGAGTGAAATAAATATTAATGCGATAAATGCGAATGATATTCCTTTAAACTCATATGGCGAACCTGAAGGCGTATTTTTTAGGTCTGGTTCTAGTGCTGGTATAACAGTAATTTTTGGGGAAGGAGTAATACGTGTGCCAGCAAACCTATTTTACGATATCAATCCACCAACAATTGTTTCATTGACGATTTCATCAACGATTACAGAGATAGGAGATAATGCTTTTAGTTATTGTGATGATTTAAATACGGTAAGTTTCAGCGGAAATAGTCAATTGGCAACAATTGGAGAAAATGCTTTTGTTGGTTGCACAAGTTTGACTAGTTTTACTATTCCATCCAGTGTTACACTTATCAAAAGTGGTGCATTTAATTTATGCTCTTCACTCAGTTCTGTAACTTTCCAAGATAGAACAACTTGGAGAGTTTATACAAGTGAAACAGCATCTAGTGCTTATGATACAATATCATCTTCTACGCTTTCTAACACGGCAACGGCGGCTAGATATTTAACGTCTACCTATCAAGCATATTATTGGAGGAAAAGTTAGTTAAAAATTAATGTATCATACTAAAAAGATCTTAGTGTACCTAAGGTCTTTTTCTAAACTTTGTTAATTAGATTTATTAGGTTTAAATAACTAAGTTTATTTTTTATAAAAGTTACAAATTTTTTCTTTTTTCTCTTGACAATGGGGGAAAGTTTATGTATAATACCCATGTATGCTTCGTTGTCGGAGGCAATGCTTTTAGAAATGCACATAATTTTAACTGATTACTTTATAGATATTTTTTAAGTAAAAGTAAAATTATTTTGCGCAGGTTGATTTTTCAACGAAAAAGCATAAACAAACAACAGGTGATTTAAAGTCTAAATTGCCGATTCGCTTGATGAAAGCGGAGTTGCACAATGTGGTGCAATCGTGTTGTTCATGTTTTACTTTAAAAAGCATTTATCATGCACGGCAACAGCAAAAGTCGTGCATTTTTTATCGACAAAATGAATCTCTTGTTATATTTAATGAAAATATCCTATTAAATATACAAGTTAAAAGGGGAAAATGTTATGCCTACAATAAATCAACTTGTTAGAAAAGGTAGAGAAACTTTTGAGAAAAAATCAAAAGCACCACTTCTTGAAGAGTGCCCTCAAAAGAGAGGTGTATGTTTGTCAGTTAGAACTGCTACACCTAAAAAGCCTAACTCTGCTCTTCGTAAGATTGCCAGAGTAAAACTATCTAACGGTACTGAGGGAACTTGCTATATCCCAGGTGTTGGACACAATCTTCAAGAGCACAGTGTTGTTCTTGTAAGAGGCGGAAGAGTTAAGGACCTACCTGGTGTAAGATACCATATTATACGTGGTACTCTTGATACAGCAGGCGTTCAAAACAGAAAGCAAGGTCGCTCAAAGTACGGTGCAAAACGTCCTAAGAAAACAAAATAAGCTTAGCGACAACTAAATCATAACAAAAATTTTAAAAGGAGAAGAAAAATGCCAAGAAGAAATAGTGCTGTCAAAAGAGATGTTCTTCCTGATCCAATATACAATAGTAAAGTTGTTACTAAACTTGTAAATCAAGTAATGTTATCTGGAAAGAAAGGACTTGCACAAAGAATTGTTTATGGTGCTTTTGACATTGTTAAAAATAAATCTGGACAAGAACCACTTGAAGTGTTCACTGCTGCACTTGAAAATATTAAGCCTGTACTTGAAACAAAATCAAGACGTGTTGGTGGTGCAACATACCAAGTACCTATGGAAATAAGACCAGAGAGACGTCAAACTCTTGCTATTAGATGGCTTGTTAATTTCGCAAGAAAGAGAAGTGGCGAGAGAGGAATGGAAGCAAAACTTGCTGGTGAAATACTTGATGCTTTCAATTCAACAGGTGCATCAATAAAGAGAAGAGATGAGATGCATAGAATGGCTGAGGCTAATAAGGCTTTTGCTCATTTCAGATGGTAATCAAATTGTTGAAAAACGTCGCAATACTGCGTTACTGCCACAGTTTTTGGTCGGTCATTTAGGACTTACTAAACTCCCTCCCAAAAACCATGTCGAGCCTTGTCTTGCTAGTTTTTGAACAATTTTAATACTGAAAAGTGTCTAAGACACCTAAGCTCCTAGTCGAGAGTCGTTCCGAGCCTAGCCTCACTTGTTTTACTGCGGCTTGACAGGGTGAGATTTATATAGAAGCAAACGCTGAGCCTAGTACTGCTCGTTTCTATAAAGTTTGAGGATTTAAAAATATAAGGTTGCTTAGGATTTTTACTAAGTTTTTATTAAAAATGCCGAGTTTCAAAAATGCTCGCTCAATTTATGGTTTATCCCCATTAAAAAGGATATAATTTAAAAAGGAGAAAATTATGGCAAATAATCTAGAAATGACTAGAAATGTTGGTATTATGGCCCACATCGATGCTGGTAAGACTACCACAACAGAGCGTATTTTGTTCTATACTGGTAAGTCTCACAAAATTGGTGAGGTTCATGATGGTCAAGCGGTTATGGACTGGATGGAACAAGAGCAAGAGCGTGGTATTACAATTACTTCTGCTTGTACAACTTGTTTTTGGAAAGACCACAAAATCAACATCATTGACACTCCTGGACACGTAGACTTTACTATTGAAGTTGAACGTTCACTCAAAGTCCTCGATGGTGCTGTGCTTGTTCTTTCTGCTCGTGATAAAGTTCAACCTCAAACAGAGACTGTTTGGCGTCAGGCTACTAAATATAAAGTACCAACTATCATTTATGTTAATAAAATGGATAGAGATGCTGCCGATTTCTTTGGTTGCATCGAGTCTATAAGAACAAGACTTAAAACTAATCCGCTTGCAATTCAAATTCCTATTGGAGAGGCCGATACTTTTACAGGAATTATTGATTTGCTTACTATGAAAGCGGAAATTTATAAGGATGACCTTGGAAAAGAGATTGAAATTGCAGATATTCCTGCCGACTACAAAGAAAAAGCAGAAAAATATCATAATGAACTTGTTGAAAAGGTTGTCGAGACAGATGATGCTTTGCTTGAAAGATATTTTGAAGGCGAAGAAATTTCAATAGAAGAACTTAAAAAGGCTATAAGAAAGGCAACAATTGCAAAAACACTAGTTCCTGTACTTTGCGGTTCTTCATACAAAAATAAAGGTGTTCAAATGCTCCTTGATGCTATGGTTGAGTATCTTCCAAGCCCACTTGATATTGAGCATATTTCAGGTGTTAATCCAGAAACAGGTGAGACGGAAACAAGAGCGCCAGACGAAAACGCTCCACTTGCAGGACTTGCATTTAAGATTATGACCGACCCTTATGTTGGAGTGCTTACATTCTTCCGTGTTTATAGTGGAAAATTATCAGCAGGTTCTTATGTTTATAACTCTAACACAGGAAAGACCGAGAGAGTTGGACGTCTTATTAGAATGCACGCAAACAATCGTCAAGAAATAAACGAGGTTAGTGCAGGAGATATCGCCGCTATTGTAGGTCTTAAAGATACTATTACAGGTCATACCCTTTGTGATGAAAAGCACCCTATCCAACTTGAAAGTATGGAATTTCCAGAACCTGTTATTCAACTTGCTATTGAACCTAAAACTAAGGATATGCAAGAAAAGATGGCTCTTGCCCTTGCAAAACTTTCAAGAGAAGACCCATCATTTAGAGTTTCAACTAACCAAGAGACTGGTCAAACTCTAATTGCAGGTATGGGCGAACTTCACCTTGAAATCATTGTTGATAGATTGAAGAGAGAGTTCAAAGTTGATGCTGTTGTAGGAAAACCTCAGGTTTCTTACAGAGAAGCAATCAAAAAGGCTGTTAGAGCAGAAGGTAAATTCATCCGTCAAAGCGGTGGTAAAGGTCAATATGGACACTGTATTATTGAAATGGAACCATTGCCAGCAGGCTCAGGATATGAGTTTGTTGATAAAACTGTTGGTGGCTCTGTTCCTAAGGAATACATCCCTGCAGTCAATGCTGGTATAGCAGAAGCAAGAATGAATGGTGTACTTGCAGGTTATGAGACAGTCGATTTTAGAGTAACTCTCGTAGATGGATCATACCACGAGGTTGACTCTTCTGAAATGGCGTTTAAGATTGCAGGTTCAATGGCATTCCAAGATGGTGCAAAGAAAGCAGATCCTGTTATTCTTGAACCTATCATGAAAGTTTCGGTCGAAGTACCTGATGAGTATTTAGGCACAGTTATGGGTAACCTTACCTCTCGTCGAGGAATGCTTACAGGAAATGAATCTGCGGCAGGCGTTCAAATAGTAAACGCAGAAGTTCCACTTGCTGAGATGTTTGGATACGCAACTGACCTTCGTTCTCAAACTCAGGGTAGAGGTAACTATGTTATGGAGCCTCTTCGTTATCAAGAAGTTCCAAAATCTGTCGCTATGCAGATTATTGGAGAAAGGTCAAAGAATAATTAATGCGACATTTTTTCAATTAATTAGTTTAAATCAATAAATCATTGGCAAATATTGACTAAAAATGATTAAATACTTGAATAAAGCAACAAAATTATTAAAAAAGTTATTAAAAACATTTTGAAAAACAAAAAAAATATGCTAAAATACCAATAGCGTTAAAAAACAAATAAAATAAAAAAAGGAGAATATAAAAAATGGCAGAATATGTTAGATCTAAGCCACACTTAAACGTTGGTACAATTGGTCACGTTGACCATGGTAAAACAACACTTACAGCCGCAATCACTATGCTTTTCGGCACAACAAAAATGAGATATGATGAAATTGATAAGGCCCCAGAAGAGAGAGCCAGAGGTATTACAATCAATACCGCTCACGTAGAATACGAAACAGCAAAGAGACACTACGCTCACGTAGACTGTCCGGGACACGCTGACTATGTTAAAAACATGATTACAGGTGCTGCTCAAATGGATGGTGCTATCCTTGTTGTTGCTGCAACAGATGGTCCTATGCCTCAAACAAGAGAGCATATCCTTCTTGCAAGACAAGTTGGTGTTCCATACATCGTTGTATTCTTGAACAAAACTGATCAAGTTGACGATCCTGAACTTCTTGAACTTGTTGAAATGGAAGTTAGAGACCTTCTTAATCAATATAATTTCCCAGGAGATACAACTCCTATCGTTAAGGGTTCTGCTCTTAAAGCACTTGAAGCTGCACAAGCAGGCGATGTTAATAATCCTGCATGTGATTGCATCAGAGAACTTATGGATGTACTTGATTCTTACATTCCTGAGCCTCAAAGAGACACAGATAAGCCTTTCTTGATGCCAATCGAAGATAAATTCACAATCACTGGTCGTGGAACTGTTGCTACTGGTAGAGTAGAACGTGGTTCAGTTAAAATTGGTGATACTGTTGAAATCGTTGGTCTTAAAGAATCTAAGACAACAGTTGTTACAGGAGTTGAGATGTTCCACAAATCACTCGATGCTGCTATTGCAGGTGATAATGCTGGTCTTCTTCTTCGTGGTATCCAAAGAAATGATATCGAAAAAGGTCAAGTTATCTGCAAACCTGGTTCAATTCACCCTCATACTAAGTTTACAGCACAAGTATACGTATTAAAGAAAGAAGAAGGCGGACGTCATACACCATTCTTCAATGGTTACAGACCTCAATTCTTTTTCAGAACTACTGACGTTACAGGTGTTATTGAACTTGAAAAGGGCGTAGAAATGGTTATGCCTGGCGACCACGTTAACATGACTATCACTCTTATCAACCCAGTTGCTATTGAGCAAGGACTCCGTTTCGCTATCCGTGAAGGTGGCAGAACAGTTGGTTCTGGTGTAGTTTCATCTATTATTGAATAATACACAAAGGAAATATTATAACCAAAGGATATGTTATGAGCGAAAAGCACTCTATAATTGACATTGCTGAAAATTTTATTAAGCAGAATAATGGCTCAATTACTAACATACAAGAAAGAGTTATTATGTCATTGGTGAAATATGGAGGGTTTACTGTTAAAAAAAGTGAACATTCTACAACACCAATAAAAATTTATCTCAAAAAAAGTGATACAAATGGTCAAAATGATGTTGTTATTTATGTAGAAAATGATAGTAAAATGATCATATATCCGTCAGGAGTATTATTTCAAGATAGAATAAATGAAAGTGAACTTGAAAAGTAGTTGATAAAAACTTGTATTAAGTAAATATGTTTGTTTTAAAATAAAAAATGTTGTTAAGCAAATCAAAGCATGTATGTTATGGAAGTGCACACCATAGAAATACATGCTTTTTTTGTTGTATAAGTTTGAGATTTGTTGGCAAAGCAAGGCATAAAGTTAAAAAGGCAAAATATCCACATAAGAAACTTTTTATTTTTTTCTTTTATTTTGAATGAGACCTAAATGTTCTGTATTTAGTTGTCTTATAGCATGGCATTTCCTTTAATAAAAGATTTTATCGATGAAAACAAATCTCTTATTATAATAAGCAAAATTACACAAGACCATGACTATTTTGCAAGATATTTAGGGCAGGAAAACTTTGATAGACTTGCTGATAGTGTAACTTCATTTTTTGTCTTTTAATGGTTTTAAACTTTCATATATTTTCAAGGACTTAATGAAAAAGACAGGAATCAAAAAAATTCACGAAATTAGAAACTTCTTAGATGCAGATTACAAGTGGAGTAGGGGCGAGCAAATCATTATTGACGCTTTTAAAACTGTCGAGGAGATAGGTGAAATTGCAAGAGCTAAGAAGCAAGAGCAGGATGTTGAACAGGAAGAAAAGATTTAAAAATAAAAATTTGGATTTTTTCTAAGAAATAACTTGTTTTTTAACTTTTTTCAATAATATTGTTAATTTTTTCATTAATTTTGTTAAATATAATTTTTAAATTTTAAAATAATCATCTTTAATCAATTATAAAAATTAGATTAGGAAATAAAATTTAATCCTAATCTTTTTTATAAATATTTGGTTTTAGAAAGTGCTTTTTCCTTGATATTGTTTTTTTTATTTGTTATAATACTAAAAGAGGATTTATTTATGAGTTTTATGGGTGGTTTATTTAAGGCTCTTGGATTTGAGAGCGAAACAAAAACTAAGAAATCGAAACCTAAGACAAAGGCTTCTTATTCTTTAAGGTCAAAAAAGAAGGATAGAGTGGATGATATTGACGGTGTGCCAGTCTATTATCCAGAATCTTTTGAACAGATTACCGATTTTATGGAATTTGTTAAGCAAAATAAAGCAATAATTATATCTACGGACATATGTGAAAATGATGTTGCCTATCGTATTATTGACTTTTTGAAGGGATATTGTTATGGGACAAATGCAAAACTAATACCCCTTAACGATCAGAAGTTATATTTAATCTTACCGGAGGGAATGGAGATTGAAGAGTAAACTAATTTTATCTATCTCGCTTGCTTGTGGGATATTTGCTATTATACTTATCTTAGATTTATTGAGTAAGCATTTTGTCTTTCAAGCATTGCCAAATGAAAGCGACTCAATGGATGTCATCTCTGGTTTTTTTAATTTTTTACATGTAGAAAATACAGGGGCAGCGTGGGGAATGTTGGCAGGGAAACCTATTTTTTTGATAGTAATATCTATCGCTATTCTTGCAGTTTATATGTGGTTTTATATTTTGAGATTAAAAAAACATAAAGGTGATACTTCGATCCTGCTAAGCATAAGTGTAGGCTTTATTGTCGGTGGATGCTTGGGAAATCTTGTAGACAGGATTGTGCTTGGGTATGTGCGAGATTTTATTCATTTACAGTTTATGGACTTTCCAGTCTTTAATGTTGCCGACATTAGTTTAACAATAGGCATAATTCTTATGGTTATATATTTTATTTTCATCTATTCAAAAGAAGATAAAAAATTTGAAGTAATTCAGAAATCACTCTCTGATTTTAGAGATGAAAGTAAAATAATAGACTTTTCAAGCGGTGAGAAAACTATGGGCGAATTGCAACCAAAAGAAGAAAAAACAGGGAAAAAACATGAAAAAAGCGTAGAAAATAGTAAAAAAACGTCAAAAAAAGATAAATCTAATAAAGAAGGCAATAAAGATGAAAGGTAGATTTATAGTAGAAAAAACAGACGTATTAAAAAGATTAGATGTTGTTTTTAATGAAAAATTCAATCAATATACAAGGTCTCATATCAAAGCGTTGATTGATGATAGTAAGATACTTTTAAATAACAAAAGTTGCAAGGCGGGAGAAAAAGTTAAAGAAGGTGATGAGGTGGAATACAATTTTGAAGATGTTAAACCGCTAGAAGCAAAACCTGAGGATATAGACTTTGAGATTGTACATGAGGATAGCGATTTAATAGTGGTAAATAAACCACAAGGGCTAGTAGTGCATCCCTGTGCTTCAACAAAAGATGGGACTCTTGTAAATGGTCTGTTATATAAAATTAAAGATTTAAGTGGGATAAATGGAGTATTAAGACCTGGAATTGTTCACAGACTTGACAAAAACACCTCAGGACTTATGGTAGTTGCAAAGAATGATAAGGCACATCTCTCGCTTGCAAAACAGATAAAAGAAAAGACATGTAAAAGGCAGTACATTGCTCTTTGTGACGGTATTTTCAAAGAGAAAAGTGGACATATTGAAACATATTTAGAGAGAAGCAAGTCAGATAGAAAAAAAATAACAGTATCAAATAAGGGCAAACTTGCAATTACAAATTATAAAGTAATAAAAGAGTATCCTCTATCAAAAAAAAGTCTAGTAGAGTTTGAATTGAAAACAGGAAGGACACATCAAATAAGAGTTCATTGCAAAATGTTAGGTCATTCTATTATAGGAGATGATGTCTATGGTAAGGCTGAGAAGCAATTAAATGGGCAACTTTTGCATTCATACAAACTTTCATTCTTGCATCCTAGCACACAAAAAGAGATGACTTTTGAAATAAAACTTCCAGATTATTTTCAAAATTATATAGGTAAATTGAAATAAAACAATGTAAATGGTGCAAAAAAACTCCTATGATAATTAATTTTATCACAGGAGTTGTTTTTATATGTAGTATTCTAGTTTGCATCTAGAAGTTGAAATTCGGTAATTCCCACATTTCTTTTCTTTCTTTCAATTTCGATCATGTTAGATATAAGATCTCTTACTTTATATGGATTTTTAATGTGTCGCATATGGAATTTAGGTGCACGTGCATCGTTGCTTGCAATTTCAATTGTCCCTGTGCCAAAAATTTTGTCTACGAAAGAGACAAAAAGTGTAACGTCATAGCATCTATATAAATTAATTTCATCGATAATAGTTTTTATAAAGCCTTTATGTCTAAAAAATTTTACCCATTCTCTCTCTTTTTTTACAATGTAATATCTATAAAAAGAGATTGGCAGTCCTAAATGTCTTTTTCTATCTCGCCATATTACTTCACAGTTTTTATCAAATTTCATCAGTACCTCAAAATTATAGCAAAATAATTATGTTTGTAATTCTGTAACTCCGACATGACGTTTCTTTCTTTCAATCTCTATTAAACTAGAAATTAAATCTCTTACTTTATATGGATTGGCGATATGTCGCATGTGGAAAGTTGGAGAACTTTCATCATTGGCTGATATTTCAAGTGTTCCTGTTTTAAAGATTTTGTCGGCAAAAGACTGAAAAAGGGTAACATCATAACATCTATAAATATTTACCTCATCAATTATTGAACTAAAAAAACCTTTATGCCTGAAACTTTTTACCCATTGTCCTTCTTTCTTTACTATATAATATCTTGTAAATGAAATTGGCAGACCACAAAATCTTTTTCTGTCATGCCAGATTATCTCACAATCTTTATCAAATTTCATTTTTACCTCCAAAATTAATTTGTTGTATATATTGTAAAATAAAAAAATAAAAAAGTAAAGAGTTTTTACTAAAAAAAGAGACAAACTATAAATTATTAGTTTGCCTCTTGTAATGTGATTTAAGGGAATGAGATTTAAATTAATTATTTGCAACAATTATTGCCACCGCAACAGCCACATAAAAGTAATAGTATAAGAAGAGTGCAACAATCCATGCCACAACCATTACCATTACCGCAAAGGCATTGAAGAAGCAATATGTAAATTATGAGCGAACAGCAATCACAGCCACAATTTCCACAGCCGTTATTAAAGCCCCCACCACAAGATGAGTTGTTAAAAAAGTTCATTAGTTCCTCCTAAAAATTCTTATGTAGTTTGAAAGATTATCCTTTCACACTAACATACTACTAATTTTTTAAGTAAAATGTGCTTATTTTTGTAAAAAAATATTTTTGATTTCGACAAAAATAGTGTTTTTTAGACAGCATATAAAAATGCCTATTTCACAAACTAACTCCGAATAGTACGCCCCATACAATAAAAAATATTAACATGTATTAAATTACTACTCTTTTTGTTATAAAATATTTTGTATAATTGCTCAAATTTCTTGACTTAAAGTTAAAAATAGTTTAAAATAGGGTGTTACTAAATTTATAAAATCATTTGAGAGGTTATTATGGCTAAATCTAAATCAAAATTTAATGGTATATTAAAGGGAGTCGCAGTTGGATTTGCATTTGTTCTATGCAGTGCATTCTTTCCATTCAATGCCGCTGTTTCTCTTGCGGAAACATTGGTAGGAGGGGATGCTACATCAGGTACTCAGAGAATAGAGATCGGAGAAAATGAAAATGAACAAGCATATTCAAGTACTGTTGTAAAAGGAGATACCTACACTATTCCACAAGGTTCATATTATAATGGAGATTCAGAACATATAATTGGTACAACAATTAGTGGTAATATAACCGTATCGAAAGTAGAAGTGCTTTATGAGGCAACAAGTGATGTGGTTGTAGAGGAAATATCAGGATTGGCTTCATGGACATCACAGACATTTGTTGTAGATAGAATAGGCACTTATACTATTCGTTATACAGTTGTAGACAATGGTACTGAATATAGTTATGATTATGATGTTGTCTGCACAGCAAGTGATGCAACATTTGAATTTAAGGCTAACGATGAAAATATAGTACCTACTGTTTATGATAAATCTATTGCTGAAAACAAGAACGTTACCATTCCTTTACCTACGGTTACAGATGAGGATGGAGAGGTCTTGCTTTCTTCTGATGACTATACCAACGAAACAAATTATTATACAAACGATATGAGTAATATCCCAACCTATGTACCAGGAGAAATTAATGCTTTCGTATATATCAGTCTTACTGGCGGTAGTGAAAGCACAGATGATGGCACTTCAAATGTTCAACTTTTAAAAGATGAGGAAACAGGAGAGTATTATATAAGCGGAGATGCTATCTCAAACGAAATAGCAGGCACTCAACTTAGAATAACATACTCATATTATGAATTAAGATCTAATAGTGAAACACCTGTGTTTATTGCTTCTACTAGCACTGAATTTACAGTTCAAGATGAATATTATTTTACTTCAAGCAGTGAAAATGAACATGGTTATAGTCTTTCAACATCTTGGTCTACAACTAGACCTACTAGTGCAGTGGTAGGTATAGCAGTTGATCTTCCTTCCATTACGGCTACAACAAGGTCAACAAATAGCCCTGCAAGTGAAAGCGTAAATGTTTACTATAACCTTCAAATAATGAAATATAATGAGACAACAGGTAGATATGATCTAGATGTTACTGAGGAGACTTATGACAGCATAGAAAATACTTTCACAGCAAAAGAAGAGGGTTCTTATAGATTTATTTATACTGTTTATGATTTCTATGGTAATACAGTAGACACATCTTCTACATCTTTCACTATCAATAATGTAAGCGATACACAACAAGCAAATGTTCACGTTTATGATGCTGGCACATATTCAGAGGAAGATGGTGATAATTATATTGATGCTAGTTATAAATTAAAAACAGAAGGATTAAATAGAAATCTTATTATTTATGCTATTGCTGGAACAGATAATATGGTTGATTCTAGCGAAATTGAACTACGTAGGGAAATTAGAGATGCCTCCACAGTTAGATTTGTGGTAGACGAACCTAAATACAATGGTTACAACCTCATCTTTGCACCATCTACTATGGCTGGTGAGGGCGAAGTTAATGTAATTGATTATGTTCAAATAGCCTCTGATAATTTTGATATTTATAGACAAATGTTGGCTGATCCTACTAACAATGATCCTTCTGACGCTGACTCTGTTAAAGCATGGTTGTTAGAGCACAATTATCTTATAGTAACAACGTACTGGAATCAAACAACTAATGGTGGAGAGGCAATTTTAGATGCTGAGGACGATGGTTATAGTGAAACTGTTGGCGATCAAGAGGCTATCAGTGCTATGATAGAAAAAGGTTTCGCATATGTTGAGGCTAGAAATTCTTCGGGACACTTAGATGAACTTGATCCTGCAACATATACAGTTTACTACTATGCTGATGACAATACTAGCAACAATAGTGAACGAGCAGTATACTATAATATGGTTTTAAGTGAGACATTTAGTGACAGTGGTGTTCCTACTATTAATTTCTCTACTGACCTTCAAACAACTGTTCTTCCAAATGAAACTATAACTTTTGACGTTGCAACAGCAACAGATTCAATTGATTCAAGTTTAGATGTCGTAACTGCTTATAGATTTGTCGATGAAAGCGGACAACCTATTGAAGACGAAGAAGCAACTGGAACTTTACAATTTGTAGTCAAAGCTGATGGCAACAATGTTAATATGAATTATGATGCAGAGAGCAATAAATGGTTTATTACTGAGGCAGACGAAAATGGTCTTGTTACAAGTGATGGCTGGTATGTTGATTTAACGGAAACGGAGTATTCAGTAAATCTTGCAACTGCACCAAACGAAGCATTTGGAGTAGAGATATTCGCTTATGCAGTAGATGATGCTGGAAATATATCTTTCTATGATAGAACAATTTCAATAGCAAAAGCACAAGATAGTGATGTACCTGGTTTGATTCGTGTTGAGAATGCGCCAGATGGCGAGCAGACCTATACTGCACCACAAACTATTGCTCTTCCTACTCTTGAATTTTCTGACAGCAGAGTAGACTATATGTATGCTGTTGTTGAAGTATATCAAATCAATGATGTTGATGAACATGGAAATGTTCTTTCAAAGACATTGTTGCAGAGCAGAAATGTAACTACCTCAATTGACACATACAGAGGAGTGTTTAGAGTGAATGGTGGTACTTTCAATGCCTCAGTTAGTGGTACTTACCAAGTCCTTATTACAGTTGTTGATGGTGGTAATCATACTGTATCTACCTATTTCACTTATGACGTGGAAGATAGTGGAAAGATAGAAGATCCACAAATATCAAACATATCATCACAGGGGGTAGAGGCTGCGGCTGGTGTTCCATTTACACTTGATCCACCAGTTCTTACTATTCCTGAATCTGACACATTTGGCTATATCGGTATAAATATGGATGATGACTCAAATGTTTCAACTTATTATACTACATCTATTGTTAGTTCAAATGGTGAATATCATTTAACTCAAAATAGTTTTACAGGTCTTGATAAAGGTAAATATGAACTAGAATATACTGTATTTTTGATGAGATATAGAGTTGATGATTTGCTAGGTACAAGTGGCACTGATTCTGCTGAGGCTGGCATCTTCCTTGACGAAGAGGGTAGATTAAAATATAAAGAGGCTGGAACTAGCGGAGAAGCAACAGAGTATTTCATTTATTTCCAAGCAACTGAAAATGGATATGTTGCAACAATGAATACAGAGATTAATGGTACAGGTACTGCACCTTCTGTTGAAGAAGAAGAGACTCTTGAAGAAGTCGTAAAAAGTTTACTTGATGGTAAGGTAGATATGTTTGCCTTGCCAAGCTTACCTAAGACTATTACTGTTGATGATATAGGTGTAAATATTCTATTTGATGGAAACCCATATGAGCAAACATCTTATCCAAACTTGGATGAAAATAGAACTGTAACAATTGTAAAACCTGATATTGATATTCAAGGAAATGCATATGTTAATGAGGCTGAAAGTTATATTCAAATCACTTGCACTTCAAGTTCAGAAAGAAAAGTAGGAACAATTTATTTTGATAAGTGGGAAGAATCTATCGAAAATGATGACAGTGATTTTGTAGTTGAAGACGGAGTAATCAAATTAAAACTTAATAGGAATGGTGAATATACAATTACTTACTATGTTGTTGCTATGGATAGAAATGGAGACAATATAGGTGAAGCAAGAACTATGGAGTTTTCTATTTCTAACGGAGATGTTCAAGATCCAGAAGTTGTAATTGATGAAGATATGTTTAATTCAACTTATAAATTAGGTGATACTCTTGTTATAGATATAGATGCAATAGATGTGTCTGATAACATAACAACTGATGATCCAAGTGCTGATCGTACTGAATTATTAGATACAATGAGAATTACCATTACAAATAATGATACAAACACAACTGATACGATAGATAATTCAGCAGGCGAAGATGGTTACGAATATGAATATGAATTAACTGAGGTTGGAAATTATACCGTTACTATTACAGTTACCGATAAGGCAGGAAGAACAGGAAGTGATTCATTCTCGTTTGAGGTAACATCTGACGGAGGCGATCCAATAAATGTTCAAGAAGTTTTAGGTGGTGTTCTTATTGGACTTTCAGTAGTTGTACTTGCAGGCGTTGTTGTATACTTTGTAGTATCTAAGGTAAAACTTGACAAACGTGCAAAAGGCTATGAAAGAGATATCAAAAACGACAAAAATAAGAAATAAAAACACTCATCAAAAAATATTTTGATAAAGAACAAGCGAGGCAATGATCTCGCTTTTCTTTTATATTAAGTTTGCTAGGCAAAGATTAAAAAGTATTGTATTAAAATAAATAATAATACACTAAAATGCTTAATATGAAATTTAGTAAAGAAAGAACATAATGTTTTACAAACAAAATAAGTTATTATTTGCGTTATTTACTTGACAAAATAGTTAATATATGCTATATTTATAAACGTATCCGTATGCATAGGGTTTTAAAGACTATATTTTTCTTTTTATAGCACCTGACTAGCAACGAGATTGGTTAGAGGAGGTAAAAATATGTTTGCAGTAGTTCAAAGCGGTGGAAAGCAATATAAAGTGTCTGAAAATGACATCATCAGTGTTGAAAAAATTGATAAACCTGTTGGTGAAAAAATTAAACTTGATGTATTGCTTGTAAGCGATAATGGAAATGTTGTTGCAGGAAATCCTATCGTTCAAAGTGCGGTTTGTGAGGCAGAGATTATTGCTCATGGAAAGGGTGATAAGATAGTTGTGTTCAAATACAAGCCAAAGAAGAACGAGAGAAAGAAACAAGGACACAGACAACCATTCACTCAATTAAAAATATTGTCAATTAAAAAATAAGGTTTAATATGACAAAGATTACATTTTATAAAAAAAATAAAATATTTATAGGCTTTGAAGTTTCAGGACATACTGGTAAAGATGATTATGGGAAGGATATGCTATGTTGTCAAATTTCAACCATTGCACAGCTTGCAATTGTTGGCATAGACGAAGTTTTAAAATTAAAAAATTTCCATGAAATATCTGATGGGTACTTAAAAGTATCAGTTGAAAATGATGTTGCTGAGAATGATAAAGTGCAAACTTTATTTAATACATGTTTTGAATCTTTTAAGTGTATAATTTATGATGAAAAAAAATATGCAAAATTGGAGGTAAAAAATGTTTAAGTTTAATGCTCAACTTTTTGCTCACAAGAAGGGTGGTGGTAGCACTAAAAATGGTCGTGATTCCCAAAGCAAACGTCTTGGAGTTAAGGCTTATGGTGGTGAAGTTGTTACTGCTGGCTCTATTATTGTAAGACAGAGAGGAACAAAAATTTATCCAGGACAAAATGTTGGTATAGGTAAAGATTACACACTATATGCACTTTGTGATGGAGTGGTAAAATTTGGTGAAAGCAATGCTAAGAAAATAGTTTCAGTCGTTGTTAAATAGTTTTTAAATAGTTTTTTATAAAACTCTTTTATTTTGTCATTATTTTGCAAATTAATACATAATTTATCTTGTGGAAACTACTTTTATAGAACTTAGGTGTAAAGAGGTTGTAAATGTCTTAGATGGTAGGAGACTAGGACATATAATAGATATGGCTTTTGATTTAGGCTCGGCTAGGGTGCTAGGATTCATCGTGCCTGGTGAAAAAACAGGCTGGAATTTACTGAAAAATTCAAATCAACTTTTTATTCCTTATGGGTGTGTGATTAGGATAGGAGAAGATACAATACTTGTTGAACTGCCAGCACAAGGAGTGCCTACAAACCCCTATGTTTTATCGCAAAACAATGATAAAAAATAATTTTATCAAAATGAGGAATATTGAAGAATGATACAACTTGAAAATGCAGAAAAATTTGAAAAATTGGCAAAGAATTATCCTATTAAATATATAAAAAGTATTGATCCTTGGCAGTGTTACAAACTTAGCAGTGTCAAGTTAGAAAAGACAGATATGAAACTTGTCTTGGATTGCTTATACGCTAATATTCCAACAGAACTGAGAGTAAAGAACATTGACGATGAGGAAAAAGAAAGAGAGATATAAAAAATCCGTTTAGATTGTTGAAAAAGGCTTATTGTAAGCTAGATCTAAATGGATTTTTTATAGTTTTATGGTCGCAATGTCCCCTAATTCAAAATAGGTTATATCTTTGATTAAAAAATACCTCCCATAATAATATTTTTGTAGTTCACGCAAAAATATTATCATAAGAGGCTATTGTCAAGTAAGACACTAAAAGCAGTCATATTTGGCTATAAATATTAATGTTGTAAAGTAAGATGTTAAAAATAGGACAAAATTTAAAGTAAATTACAAATTATTTATAAAATTTTTAAAATCATCTAAATTTTGAAAGTTTTTGAAAACTGAGGCGTATCTAATGTATGATATAATGTCAATATCTTTTAATGCTTTAAGAATCATTTCACCAATGGTAGAAGATTTAACCTCTTGAAGATTTCTATTCTGTACAGTTAGTTCTATATCATTGATAATATTATCGATTTGCTCCTTATTGACATGGCGTTTTTTACATGCTTGAACTATTCCATCTCTTAATTTTATTGGATCATAGGATTGGCGAGAACCATCTCTTTTGACAACTGAAAATGGGATTTTTTCTATTGTTTCATGCGTAGTGAAACGTCGACCACAACTATTACACTCTCTGCGTCTCCTTATGCTGTTGTCAGAATTTCTCGAATCTAAGACCTTATTATCTTCGCTTCCGCAATAAATACATTTCATATTAATCTCCTTACCATATTTTAGCATAAAAATATTGATTTTTCAAATACTTTTTAAAAAATGTCATAATAGATAAAAAAAATAATAAAAATATAACATGATAAGTTTATCCATGGCAAGATTTAATTATAAATATAAAATTATTGAATTAAAAGATCTAACATTTAAAGTTAAACGACGACTTTATGAACTTGGATTTTTACCATGCCATATCATAAAAGTGTTGCGTACATCATTGCTTAAAAGGTCATATTTAGTTGAAATAGGAGGGTATACTCTTACAATAAGAAGAGATATTGCAGAAAATATCTATGTGAGTGATAAATTATGATAGAGGTAAGTTTAGTAGGCAATGCCAACACAGGTAAGACTACATTATATAATACCCTTACATCCTCTCATGAACATGTAGGTAATTGGCATGGAGTAACGGTGGAGGAAAAATCTTGCGTGTACAAATACAAAAAGGATGAAATAAATATTGTAGATTTGCCAGGAATATATTCACTCTGTCCATTAAGTTTTGAAGAGAAAGTAGCAACAGATTTTATATTTTTGCATAGGAATAGAATAGTTGTAAATATTTGTGATGCAAGCAATCTCCAAAGGAATTTATATTTAACTTTATCGCTTTTTGAACTTGGATGTCCTGTCATTTTAGTAGTAAATCAAATTGATAAAAAGAAGATTTGTAATATAGATTATGATGGACTAGAAAAGCAGTTAAATGTGCCGATTGTATATGTAAATGCAAGTGAAAAAGATTGTAAGGACAAGATTAGTGAAGCGATAGTAAATTTAAACACAAAAATAAATGAAGGCTTTAAACCTAAATACAATATACCTTATTTAAAAGATATTCTTTTTGTATGTAATCAAAAATTAAACAAATATGACAAAAATATACATGATAAATCTCAAAATAATGAAAATTTAATAGATTTTTATAAAATAAAACTCCTTGAAGATGATGACGACATAAAAGAAAAGTTGGCAATTAAGAGCGATTTTGATTGTATTGAAATTGTTGCTCAAAAAAGATATGAGTATATAGAACAACTGATGTGTAAGTATTCTACAAAGCGAGAAAGGGTATATGGAAAAAGTAAACTTGACAAAATTTTACTTAATCGATTTCTGGCTTTACCTATTTTTTTATTGATACTTTTTGGATGCTTTTATTTAACATTTTTTTCGATAGGTGTATGGTTAAGCGATGGACTTGACTTTCTTCTTGAAAAATTTATATCTTTGCCTCTCTTAAATCTTTTAATAGATAAATTTGGAGAAGGAAGTGCCATAGTAGGTCTTGTCGACACTGCTTTGATAAGTGGTGTAGGGTCTATTATTACATTCTTACCTCAGGTAGCCTTGTTGTTTTTCTTCCTATCATCACTAGAAGACAGTGGTTATCTTTCAAGGGTGGCATTTGTATTTGAGGATATTTTGGGCAAGGTAGGTCTATCAGGCAAAAGTATATATACCTTGCTTATGGGCTTTGGATGCTCTACGACAGCAGTCTTGACGGCAAGGAATATGGAAGATAAGAATTCTAAGATTAAAATAGGTTTGCTTACTCCATATATGAGTTGTTCGGCAAAGTTTCCTGTATATGCTGTTATTGGCGGAGCATTTTTTGGAGCAGGCAATATATTTGTTATTGTTGGGCTATATCTGTTAGGTGTTGTTGTAGCAGTACTTTTGTCTTATATATTTGAAAAAACAATCCTTATAAGTAAGGAGCAGTCATTTATATTAGAATTTCCTCCTTATCGAATGATGAGTATAAAAAGAACATGTTCGGTGCTTTGGTTAAATGTAAAACTATTTATTCAGAGAGTAGGTTCTCTTATACTTGCAATGAATATTATTATATGGGTACTTTCTAATTTTTCAATAACCTTTAATTATGTTACTACCGACGGTGAAAGTATGCTAAAAACTTTCGGCAAAATATTTGCACCCATATTTGCACCGCTGGGATTTGGCAATTGGGGTGTGGTATCTGCATTAATTGCAGGAATTGTAGCAAAAGAGGTGGTACTTTCTTCAATTGCTATGTTTAATCATGTAGATGCAACAAGTTCAATTCAAGCGTCAATTCTTTTATCAACATCGGCGGTATATTTTACAAGCAAAAGTGCAGTTCTTTCCTTTTTAGTTTTTTGTTTGCTGTATTTACCTTGCATATCTACATTTTCTGTACTATTAAAAGAAATAGGTTGGAAATGGACTTTGTTTGGTGTGATTATTGAATTTGTAGTAGCCTATGTTTTGTCATTTATAATATACACGATTGGAAGATGCGTGGAATATTTTGGGCTATGGCAGACATTAACGCCAATATTAATTTTTGCTATCTTTATTTTATCAATATTTTATATAACAAATAAAATAAAGAAGAAGAGGACATGTCCATTTAGGGATAAATGTAGTAAAAAATGCAAAATAAAGAGATAAATTTTACATTCTTTTTATTTACAGTTATTTTTATGTAAAGTGAATTTTTCCCGCTTATTCAGATTTTATAAATCTTTTTAGGAAAAAACTTAGCCATTTTGGTGCTTTTATACAAATTATTTTAAATTTACCGTTATCTTTTTGTTTATCCATATTCATTATTATTCTTAAATAAAAAAATTGGTTACAATTTTTAAAATATACCATTATTTATTTTACTTTTTCGACAAAATTTGATAAAATCATTGTCATGAATAATAGGACGATTTATATAGTATCAGGCTGTATAATTTTAGGTATAGCAATAATAATAGCCTTAACATACATCATTCTTATATCAAATGTAAGTGCAAGTGATTTGTTTTTGAGAGTAAATGTAAATGATATTACCTTAAACAAAGGAGAGGTAATAGAAAATTTTTATACTCCTTCAAAAGAAGATGAAATAGTAGAATTTGAGGTTGATAAAGAGAATATAATTAACATTACAGAAACCAAAATTGAAGCAATCTCTGTTGGTCAAGTGAATGTGGTAATAACAGTAAAAGCAGGCGAGAGTATAGCAAAGGATAACTTTACTGTTACTGTTGTAAATAATGAATACAGTTTTGACATTAATTGTATTCTAGATTGTACATATGATGATAATACTCTATATATTACAAGCAATATGTGCATGTTTGGGTTGTCTGTGTATGATATTTATGGTAACAAGATGGAGGAAGAAATTTCTTATAAGTTAATAGGTAGTGGATTGTTACAAAAAGAAATGGGCAGATTTTGTCTTGTTTGTGATGAAAATTGTACTATTGTGATTGCAATGGATAAAATAGACTTTGAAATTAATTTAAATGTTGTGATAGTGTAATTATAATTTATAAATTGGGCTAAAAACAAAGGTAAGTTAAATAGGGAGGACAACCTCCTTTTTATTTTGCCCTGCCATTAAAAGTTGAAGCACTTTTTAGAGAGTTTTTTCAATTAGAAAATAAAAAAATAAAAAATTTTTAAAAAAATGTCATAAATAGTTGACTATTTTATGAAAATTGCATATAATAGTGCTAGCACTTAAAAGTTAGGAGTGCCAAAAAGTACAAAAATAATATTTGTAACGGCAAAACTTTTGCAAGTGCAAAAAGTCGAAAAGTAAGAGGTTGTTCATGGAATTATCTGAACGCAAAAAGAAAATTCTTTGTATGGCAATTGAGGAGTATATTAAAGATTGCTCGCCAATTACAAGTGGTGGAATCAAAGATTCGGCTTCACTCAATTGCTCTACTGCTACACTTAGAAGCGAACTTAATGCCTTAGAGGCTATGGGTTTTCTCAAACAATTGCATACGTCAGGTGGACGAATACCTACTGCGCAGGGGTATCGCTACTATGTAGAGCATTTGCTTAGCAGTGCAAGTGCGACCGAGAGAGAACTTGATGAGGTCAAAAGTCTTATAACAACTAAAACCAACTCTCTTAATGACATTGTTACAGGAATTGCGAAGATTGTATCAAAAGCCACAAACTATCCGACAGTAATAATGGTAGATGGAGTAGACAACTTAGTTTTAACTGATTTTAAAATTATTCCATTACTTGAAGATAAATTGATGGTATTGATTGGAACGGTTGCAGGATATATCAATCAAACGCTAGATATTTCTGCCAGCGTAGAGGATTGTAACAATGCGTCTACCTACCTTACCAAACATTTTAAAGGCGAAACAATAGGATTCATGATTGACAATATTGACCAGTTTGAAGAGGGTATGCACAGTGAAATAGAGGCTTTCGAGGGGGTTGTAAATAGTTTAATAGACGGCCTTAAAAAATTAAATAGCCAACGCTTTCTTGATGTAAGACGAGAGGGTAGCGGTAGATTATTAGAAAACAAAAATGATGTAGAATCGGCTAAAAAGGTGCTAGATGTCTTAGATGACGAAAAACAACTTTCTTCTATTATGGAACTTGAAGGAAAAGGAGATATTGAAGTTACCGTAGCGGAAGAGGGGGAAAGTTGTTCGGTTATCAAAGCGCCAATTAAGGTTGATGGTCGTCAATTAGCATCAATAGGAGTTATTGGACCACAAAGAATGGATTATGCGGGTATAGCCTCTGCGTTAAAGGTTGTTATAGATAACCTGAATAACATAAAAGGAGAATAAATGTCCGATATAAAAGAAAATGAAGTAAAGGATGACGATTGCAAATGTTCAAGCGGTTGTGATTGCAAAGGAGAATGCAATTGCAACAAAGAGCATAAATGCAATGAAGATTGTACTTGTGGTAATGAATGCAAAGAGGGTTGTTCATGCGGAGAATGTGATGAAAATTGCTCATGCAATGAAGAAAATACCTGCAATGACCAATGTAATTGTCAAGAAAAAGAGGAAAATGACAAAGCAGTTGAGTATTTAAATCTTGCAAAGCAAGTTCAAGCCGACTTTGAAAATTTCAGACGTCATGCGATAGAGGATATAAAGCAGGCAAGACTTAGTGGACAGGCGTCAGTTATAGAGGTATTTTTACCTTGTCTTGATACCTTCAAGGAAGCGAAAAAATCTATTACTGATGAAAACGTGCTAAAAGGTGTTGAAATGGTAGAAAATAGCATTTCCAATGCCTTAAAAAGCCTAGGAGTTGAAAAAATTCAATCAGTAGGCGAAAAATATAACCCACATCTGCATAATGTTATAGCAGTTATGAAAGATGAGGATAAAGAAAATGACGTTATCTTGGAGGAATATCAAGCGGGATATAAATTCCATGATAAAGTTATAAGATATGCAATAGTCTCAGTCAATAAAAAGGAGGATTAAATTATGGGAAAAATTATTGGTATAGGCTTAGGAACAACAAATTCATGTGTAGCGGTAATGGAAGGCGGAAAACCAACCGTTATAGCAAATGCTGAGGGAGATCGTACCACTCCATCAGTTGTGGCATACACAAAAGAGGGAGAAAGACTTGTGGGCAAAGTTGCAAAAAGACAGGCAATAGTAAATGCTGAAAATACCGTTCAGTCAATCAAACGTGAAATGGGTACAAATTATAAGGTAAAACTCAATGGCAAGGACTACACTCCACAAGAGATTTCTGCTATGATACTTTCAAAACTTAAAGCAGATGCTGAGAGTTATCTTGGCGGTGCAGTTACACAGGCAGTTATAACTGTACCTGCATATTTTAATGATTCACAACGTCAAGCAACAAAGGATGCAGGAAAGATTGCTGGACTTGAAGTACTTAGAATTATAAACGAGCCAACAGCAGCCGCTCTTGCTTATGGTCTTGATAAGGGCGAAAACGCAAATCAAAAGATACTTGTTTACGACCTTGGTGGTGGAACATTCGATGTATCTATTCTTGAAATAGGTGATGGCGTATTTGAAGTTCTTTCTACTAATGGTAATACACGCCTTGGTGGAGACGACTTTGATAATAGAATTATTGATCTTCTTGTTGAAGAATTTAAGAGAACAAACAACATTGACCTTACGCAAGATAAACTTGCTATGCAAAGACTTAAAGAGGCAGCAGAAAAAGCCAAGATTGACCTTTCTTCAACTCCAAAGACAACAATATCTCTTCCATTTATCTCTGCTGACGCAACAGGTCCTAAACATATGGAATATGAACTTACTCGTGCAAAATTCGACTCAATCACAGAGGATCTTGTAAAAGAGACAATCGACTGTACAGTTAGAGCACTTGCAGACGCTAAACTTGATAAAAATCAAATTGATAAGGTTATCTTAGTAGGTGGTTCAACACGTATCCCTGCTGTTCAAGAGGCAGTTAAGAACTTCACAGGAAAAGAACCATACAAGGGTATCAACCCAGACGAATGTGTTGCAGTTGGTGCTGCAATTCAGGCAGGTGTGCTTGGTGGAGAGGTTAAAGACGTTCTTCTTCTTGATGTAACCCCACTATCTCTCGGTATCGAGACACTAGGTGGCGTATTTACAAAACTTATTGAGAGAAATACTACTATTCCTACAAGAAAATCTCAAATTTTCTCAACCGCTGTTGATAACCAACCAGGTGTTGATATTCATGTTCTTCAAGGCGAAAGAGAATTTGCAAATCAAAACAAGACACTTGGAAGATTCCAACTTACAGATATTCCACCTGCTCCAAGAGGCGTGCCTCAAATAGAAGTTACCTTTGATATTGATGCAAATGGTATAGTTAAAGTTTCTGCAAAAGACCTTGGCACTAACAAGGAACAAAATATAACAATTACTGCATCTTCAAACCTTAAAGAAGAGGATATCGAAAAGGCTATCAAAGAGGCAGAGGCTCACGCAGAAGAGGATAAGAAACGTAAGGAACTCGTTGAGACTAAGAACCAAGGCGACAACCTAGTTTATGGTCTTGAAAAGATGATTAAAGAGAATGGCGATAAACTCCAAGAGGACGATAAGAAAAAACTCCAAGACGCTATTGAAAAGGCTAAAACCGATATGGCAAGTGAGGACATTGATACAGTTAAGAAGGCTATCGACGAACTTACAAACGTATCAAATGGAATTGTGAGCAAGATGTACAATTCAGCAAATCCTAACGGTGCAACTGACAACAACAATGGAAATGGCAATAATGGTAACAATGGCTCAGATCCAGAAGTAGTTGTTGATGACGATAATAAATAATAGTTGTTGGTCATAGTTTTAAAGAAAGTCGACGTATTTTAAAACCGTTCTTTAAATAACGCAAACTGTGATGATAAAATTTTACTACCATAAAATTTTATAAATTCTGACGAATTTGCGTGATACTCACGCCATCACAGTTTGGAAACCACTTTCGCTTAGTGTAACCTTAGGTTGTGCTTGACACAACTACCGATTTTACAACAATAAAAATAAAAGGAAAGATAATGGCAAATAAAGATTATTATTCAGTGCTTGGTGTAGATAAGAATGCGAGTGAAGATGAAATTAAGTCGGCATATAGAAGACTAGCAAAAAAATATCACCCAGACATTAACAAGACTCCAGAAGCACAAGAAAAGTTTAAAGATATAAACGAAGCATATGAAGTTCTCGGCGACCCTAAGAAAAGGGCGAACTACGACCAATTTGGTTCTGCTGATGGCAATCCATTTGGAGCAGGAGGCGGAGCAGGTGGTGCTGGTGGCTTTGGCGATTTCTTCGGTGGTGGCGGTGGCTTTTCAGATATTTTCTCGGATATCTTTTCTGCTTTCGGCGGAAGTCGAGGGGAAAAGGTTCGTGAAAGAGGTGCAGATATAAACATCGCTGTCAATTTAACTTTTGAAGAAGCATGTTTTGGATGCACTAAAAATATTACAATAGCAAAACAGGATAAATGTACCGCATGTAATGGTACAGGTGCTAAAAACGGACGAGAATTTTCAACTTGTCCTGAGTGTAATGGTGTAGGACGAGTTCGTTATCAACAAAATACACTTTTTGGCACTACAATTCGAGAAGCAAATTGTCCTAGATGTAATGGCAGTGGAAAGATTATCAAAGAAAAATGTAGTGAGTGTAACGGGAAAGGCGTTAAAAAGACAAATAAGACAATTCAAGTTAAATTTCCAGCAGGCATAGATAATGACCAAACTCTTCGAATGAGAGGAGAGGGTAATTCGCCTAGCGGAAACGGTGTAAATGGCGACCTTAATATAAAAGTATCTGTAAGCCCTCATAAGATACTTGTAAGAAAAGGCAAAGATTTATACCTTGATTTGTACCTTCCTTTCACAACTACACTGCTCGGCGGTAAGGTTGATATACCAACGCTAGAAGGCAAATATACTCTGACCATACCAGAACTCACTCCAAGCGGAACAGTTATGCGAATAAAAAATAAAGGTGTTAAAGAACTTAATAAAGAGAGTAGAGGAGACATACTAGTAACTATTAAGGCAGAGACGCCAAAAAGCCTAGATAAACAGACAAAAGCCAAGTTGCAGGAACTTGCTAAGGATATAGGCGACAATTCTTATATAAAATATAATAATTATTTAAAGAAAATGTAAAAACGACATAATATTCTAAATAAAAAATATCTGACATTATTTTGCCAGATATTTTTTTACTAAATAAGATCTACAATTATCTTATAGTCATATAGCCGTATGCGCCAAGTTCTTCACTATATCCTGCAAAGGCATATAGATAAGATATGTTTTGTGAATTGAAATTTGGAAGGCTTGTACAACCATTGAACATATTGCCACCTGATGTTACATTTTGATTAGTCCAACCCAGTCCAGTCTCTTCAATATACTCTGAAATATAGATTGTTTGAAGACTTGTGCAACCTCTAAACATATCTTGCATTGATGTTACATCATGAGTATTAAATGAGGAGATATCAATGCTTGTAAGGCTTGTACAATTATAGAACATTCCTTCCAAAGTGGTAACCAACGATGTATTAAATGAAGTAAGGTCAATGTTTGATAGGTTTGAGCATCCATAAAACATATATGAAATATCGACTAAACTTGAAGTATCCCATGCGTCTATGCCTATTATGTCAGTCAAACTTGAACATCCGTAGAATGTGTAGTTCATGTATGCAACATTTGAGGTGTCCCAACCTGTAAGATTTATAGACCTAAGAGCAGTGCAGTTTTGGAAGAGTCCTGCTCCTGTCCAATCGCTATTTCTAAAAGTTGTTAAACTTGAAGTGTTCCAATTTGATAGATCCAGGGAAGTAAGTGAAGCACATCCGTAAAATAATCCAGAGAATGAAGTAACATTTGAAGTATTTAATTCTTCAAGACCAACGATAGTTGTAAGATTTGTGCAACCATAAAATACATTTTCGAACCTTGTAACGTTGCTAATATTCCATCCGCTTAAATTTATATATTCAAGGGATGAGCATCCTGTAAATAGACTGCCTCTGTTATTGTAGTTTTCGCCGTATATTTGTGTTATATTTGATACATCCCAATTTGATAGGTCAAGCGAGGTAAGAGATGAGCAGTATGCAAACATTCCACCTAAGTTGTTGCCTTGCGAAATAGTAACAACACTCGATGTATTTATATTTCCGATACCAACGATTGTGGCAAGATTTGTACATGTGTTAAACATGCTAGCAAGATTTGTTACATTTGAGGTGTTAAACATTGATATATCAATCGAAACAAGAGAGGTACAATTCATAAACATGGCTTGCATTGATGTTACATTTTCAAATGTGCAGTCAGGACCAAAAGTTAACTCTTGTAAGTTATAACAATTTCTGAACATTCCCCATCCACCATTGTATTCGTCATGACAAACCATAGTAGTCGCTCTTGTGTTCCAACTTGATAAATCTAATTTTTCAAGAGAGTTGCAGTTATAGAACATTCCAGTCATTCTTATAACATTATCGGTAACAAAATTCTCTATTCCGATTATTTCAACAAGATTTGTACAATTATAGAACATATGATTCATTCCAGTTGCACTTGATGTATTCCAGCCACTAAGGTCAAGCGAGGTAAGAGATGAGCAATTTTGGAATGTTCCGTTAGAATTTGAATATTGATTTGCACCAAAGGAGACAACATTTGAAACGTCAAGTTGGTTTAAGTTGTAAATATTTTCAAGGTTTGTGCAGTTGTTAAAAAGACCTGACATATTGGTAACATTTCCTGTTTCAAGAGGTCCTACATCTATCGAGGTAAAAGTTGTATCGCTAAACATATACGCCATATCTGTAACACTTGATGTATCAAGTGGAGTAAGGTCTATTTCAGCGAGGGATGAACAATTACTAAACATATTATTCATATTTGTAACATGAGAAGTATCAAAGTTGCTTAAATTTATTTCAGTAAGAGCCGAGCAACCATTAAACATATTGGTCATATTTGTTACCGAAGAGGTGTCAAGTGTTGATAGGTTAAGGTTTTCAAGAGATGAACATCTTCTAAACATTTCAGACATGTTCGTTACGTTTGTTGTTACAAAGGTAGATAAATCTATTGTTTCAAGCGATTGACATGAGTAAAACATACCAGCCATATTTGTAACAGAAGAAGTATCAAAATTCCCCATATTAATGCTTTCAAGCCTAGTACAACCATAAAACAGATGATTCATATCACGAACAGTAGAGGTATTCCAGTAAGACAGATCTAAACTTGTAAGAGAAGAGCAGTTACTAAATAAATACGACATAGAAGATACACTCTCTGTGCTAAAATGCGAAAAGTCTATTTCTGTAAGAGAACCACATCCAGCAAACATTTGTCCCATGTTATATACGTTGCTAGTATCAAAGTTTGTTAAGTCAACAGATTGAAGAGAAGCACAATGGTAAAAGAAATTAGACAAACTTGCAGTTAAATCGGTCAATTGAAAGTTGTTAAAGACAATTTCCTCGCATGCGTTCAATCTGTCAAAAGCGTTAGACATGTCATAACTAGCGATTATATCTTCATCTGATAGAATATAGACTGTTGTTCCCCCCCCCGCATTTGAGATTCGGTAGAGTTCCACATTGGTTGTATCCCAAAGCAATGTTGAGCCAACAACTCCTTCAATGACATTTACACCATCGACAACATATGTACAATTTAAAATCTCTTCTTC
>CALWJU010000014.1 GCA_944381105.1 uncultured Clostridia bacterium
TAGGGTTGTTAAAATATGAATTAAGAGCAGAAAAAGCAATCACAAGAAGAGAAAGTGTGATTGTGATTAAAAATAATGTTACATATACAATATTTAATGTTTTTCTTCCTAGTTTCATCTTTACCTCGCTTTATATTTATCCATTTATGACTACTTTTGCACGCAATTTAGTATTATATTAATTTATTATATTATAAATAAACTTTTAAGAATTATAACACAAGTTTTAAAATGTTGTCAAATAAAAATAAATGTTAAGATATATAAAATTTATTAAACAAAAAATAGAAAAAATGAAATTGCGATGAATTACTTAAAACAACTAATTTTATTAAATTTATTGCAATAAAAAATAAAATAAAAAATATCAAAAAAAATAAAAAAAATAAGAATTTTGTTAGTAAAATATTAAAATATGTGTTATACTAAACCTAATTAAAAGGGGTTTAAATTATGTTGTCATTATTAAATACTATTGAAAGTACTCTTACTACTTTTTTTAGTCAGTTTACAGATGCCCTCGGCTATGGTGGTTACCTAGGCCTTGTGTTAGGGGTTGAAGCGTTTATTGTTCTTCTTTTTATTATAAAATCCGCTTTTTCTTATGAAGCGAGGCTTAAAAGAAGAATTGATAAATGCAATAGGTGGCTTTTTAGATATAAAAAAATTGATGAAAACAATATAAAAGATTTTAATAAAATTATAAAAAAAGGACCTAAACGCTTAGTTTATTATTGGCAACAATTTATTCTTTATAGAGATGGCGGACCAAGTGCATATCTATCAGAGGAAAATGTTATTGAAAAACCTTTGCGAACAAGCAGTTGGGTTAGTAATATTAGAAATCTTGGAATGCTAACTGCTATCTGGTCGGTTTTTGCCTTTATTTTTGGTATTGCATCTCAACATTCAAATGGAATCACTCCTGACTCTGTTGTACTTGCTCTTATTTTACCATGTTTGACAGCACTATTTGGCATTGCTGTGATAATGCTTCTAAAAGGTATACGTGTAACTAATCTTGATGACATATATCATATTTATCACTTATTTTCAAGATTTTTAACTAATGCAACCGCTGACTTGACGCCTTACATAGATTTCAACCTATTATTTACTCAAAAAGAGATTGAAAATGGCAATCCTCAACTTAGAGAATACTATGAAAATAGGGCTAGAAAAATTCGTGAAGAGTTTGAAGAGGCGCAAAAGAAAGATGCTCCGCTCCAAACTTATCAGTTTGAAAATGTAGGAGTTGATGGTTCATTACTACTCAATAGGGCGATGAATGAAAGTGAAATATATATTAATAAGAAAAACGAGACACTCTCAAAAATTGCTCAAATTGAGTCTCAGAAAGAGGCATTAAAACGTAACTTTGAAGATGTTCAAATGAACTTACAAAGACAAATTCAAGCCTCAAAAGAGAATATACAAAAACTTATTGAGCAACAAGCGGCAACAACGAACAGAATTGAAGCAGGTTCGCTCAAAAATCAACAACAAAAAGAAGTTAATAGAAACAATCAACTGCAAAAAGATTATGAACAAGAAGAAACTCGTTACCTAAGGGCAAGAGCGGAACTTGATGAAGAACTTGATAAACTTAAAAATTCTCTTGACGAGGGCGTTGCAGATGTGCAAAAGGCTATGGCAAGCGAATATCAAACTTTCTTTGAAAAGGTTATGAAGAGTGCTTATCAAGTTGCTGAGCAAAAGGTTAAGGAAGAAAAATTGTCTCTCACCAGTCAAAGAGATCAAAACGAGGAAGAACTTGTTTCCGTTCAAACACAAATTAAGCGTTTAAAAGATGAAAACGATACCCTTCGTGATAGACTATCAAAATATGATCCTAATTATATGAAAGAGCAGTCAGATGACGAGCAAGGTCATTATGATGAAAATGGAAATTACATTTATAGTGATGGCTCTTACCATGACACAAATGGATTGTTCCATGATACAGACGGCAAGGTCTATAACATGAATGGAGAACTTGTTTCTTACGATCTATCACCAGAAGAAAAACTTGCACAAGAAAATGAAGAGTTACAAAACGAACAGGTAAATTCCTTTGGCGGATATCTTGACAATAATTCTGTGGTTACTCCGAGTGCTGAGGAAGAACAAAAAGAAGATTCATCTAACTTTATGGATGAGATTGCTGAGAATATGGGTGAAGTTCATACAAAAAATGCAAGTTCAGAGCAAGAAATTAAAGAAGAAGCAGAGCCTATTGACGACGCATTCATAATAAAAGATGTTGTAGATAATACCTCAAATGAAGGTGAAAACACTGATAATAATGAAAATGTGATGGAAAACGAAGAGACCTCACAAACAAATATGGCTGAGGCAAATACTGACGAGCCTGAAAACGAACAGCCTAAGAAAAAACGAGGTAGACCAAGAAAGGTAGTTGAGTCAGTAGAAAGCGAACCAAAAAAGAAACGAGGTAGACCAAGAAAGGTTGAAACAAGTCAGCCAGAGGCAAGTGTTACAACAAAGAAGAGAGGAAGACCTCCAAAATCACAAACATCTTCAAAGCCTAAAAAGACAAATACCACGAAAAAAACAAGCACCACGAAAAAGGCAACCGCAAAAAAGAGCCCAGCAAAGACGAGTGCAACAGGAAAGAAGAGGGGTAGACCTCGAAAGACAGAGGCAAACATTACTAGTGTTGCTTCTACAACAGAGGCAAAGCCTAAGAAAAGAGGCAGACCAAGAAAAGAAACTATGGACAGTAGTTTTGTAAGTCAACTCAATGAACTTATCAGCCAGCAAGAAAATAAACTAAAAAATCTAAAAGAATTTTTAAATTCAGAGATTGACCAAGTACTTGAACCTGAGGAGAAAGCGAACGTTTCTCACGAACAAGATGATATTATAAAGGCTGTGGAAACACTCAAAGACCAAGCAAGCAAGGCAAAGTCAAGTGGGCAATCGGAAGAACTTGCTAAGATAAATAAGAGAATTGAAGATTTAATCAAGGACCTATCAAATATAAATACAGGCGATAATGTCGATGCTCAGTAAAAAATAAAAACATATTGTATAAATTGCAATATGTTTTTTGTTGTTATTTTTTAATATTTTTCATATTTTTTAATTTTTTTATTTAGAATTGTTTTTTATTTTTATTTATTTTATTTAAATTTAAACGAAAACTATTATATTTACAGAATTTTATAATAAATATAAATTTTTTAATATATTTTAATTAATATTTTAATAATTTTATTAATAATTTTTAATAATTTTTAATAATTTTTTATTTTTAATTATTTTACACTATTATTTTTAGTATTAGATTTTTCAATTAAGAAGTTCACAATATTTTTTGCTGAATATTTATATACAAATTTTTTTGTGTTTTCCACCATTTTATTATAAAGATTTTTGTCTTCTTTGAGTAATTTAATATATTTTTTTGCATCAGTGATTTTATCCATTCCAAAGGCGCAACCATTTTCGATAAAAAATTGTTTCGATATTTTTTCATTAATTATAAGATTTTCTCTAAATATTATAGGTTTATTGATGTTTATCTCTTCAAAGACACTGCTTCCACCTCCACGAGATATTATCACGTCGGAGGCTTTCATGTATTGGTCAATGTTATTTACAAAGCCTAGATTGATTACATTTGTTAACTCTTCTTTTTTGATAAGTTTTTCAATTTGTGAATAAGTCTTTTTGTTTTTGCCGTTTATGACAATCAAGTTTATATCGAGTTTGGCGTCTATTATGTCCTTTACAAGTTTCTTTGTGTTCCCGAGTCCATTCCCGCCTGAAATTGTAAGTACAGTAAATTTATTTCCAATTCCAAGGTTTTGCCTCATTGCCTCCTTGTCATAGTCCTCATAGAAAACATTTCGACTAGGAAAGCCTAGCGTTACAATCTGCTCTTTTGAGTAACCTTTCTTTTGTAGGTCGTCCATTGTATTGTCAAGAGGTTGAAAAATATAATCCACTTTGTTTGAGTGTTCCCAATATGGAGCAAGAGTTATATCGAACAAGATTGTACTAGTTACTATATTTTCATTTATAAGATTGTTTTTCTTCATGTAGGAAATTACAGCACTAGCATAACAGTGAGTGCATACTATAATATCAGGCTGATATTCGTCAATTTCCTTTTTAAAATATTTTAGGCATGGCTTTACATAATATGGCAATTTGTCAGTAGATTTGTCTTGACGACGTAGTCTGTTCCAAATATAATCATATATTTTTGGTATGTGTTTGCAAATCCAAAGATATTGCTTATTCTCTCTTATCTCTCGCTTTTTGTTAAAGCCAAAAGTTTGGACTATCTTGTTTTCTACATTTCTTTTGTCAAATTCTTGGCTTATAGATTTTGCAATAGCGTTATGACCTTCACCACAACTCATAGTAAATATTAATGCTTTCATAAACTGTTTCCTTTATTGAATTTTATTCTGGAATAATCTTTAAATTGATTTTTGTTGTAACCTCAGGGTGAAGTTTAATGGCAATGGTATAGTTGCCAATCATTCTAAGAGGTTCTTTTAAATCAATCTTCCTTTTGTCGATTTTGAAACCGAGTTTGTCAAGTCCATCACATATTTCTTTTGCTGTTATTGAACCGAAAGTTTTACCATTTTCTCCACATTTAATAGATAAAACAAGATTTGTATTTTCCATCTTCTTTCCTAGTTGTTGTGCTGATTGTTTTTCCATCTCTTTGTGGTATTCATTTGAAGATTTTTTCATTTCATTTTCATTTATGGTGCTTTTGTCAGCAATTCTTGCCTTGCCTGATTTCAATAAAAAATTTTTTGCATATCCGTCGGCGACCTCTTTGACTTCTCCTTTTTTGCCTGTGCCTTTGACGTCGCAAAGTAAAACAACTTTCATAATCTCTCCTTTTCCTCTATTTTATTGAAATTTGATTAAAAAGTCAAACGATTGTCAACAATAATGAAAAAGGAGTTTATATGGATATTAGATGTAGAAAGACTACTTGCAGATATAACGACAGATTCACTTGTAAGGCAAAAGACATTTTAGTCAACAACAATGTAATTTGTTCAACGTTTGAAAAAGATGAAAACAAAAAAGATGTTAAAGATATTACAAAGCACCTCTTTGAAGAAGAACCTGAATTTGCACCTCAACGAGATAGCAAGACATTAGATATTAAGTGCAGGGCAAACTGCCTATTTAATCATAATGGAAAGTGTGTCTCAAACGGAATAACATTAAATTCAATAAAAGAAAAGCCCTATTGTGTAAGTTTTTTAAAAGATTAGCAAGCCTAAAAAAAGATGCTTAACATCATATTTAATAAAAATATCATTCTATACTTGCAATTTCACTTTTAATCGATTATAATAAAACTATGGCAAAGAGTAAAAAGAAGAAAAATGTCGAAAATTTTGCCCAGGATAGCAAACAGGCAGACATTAAACAAGAACCTGCTGTTTCAAAGGAGGACGCTAAAATCTCCTTTAAAGTCTATGGAAAAGATTTCAATATTAATGATAGTGATTTGATTGACTATTACCGCACTCGTATGAAGATAATGGTCATGAGGTTTATGCTTGTAGGTCGTTTTGATGATGAAGGTGTGTATAAAATAAAAGATGAAATCAAATATGACTTAATTCGCATGAACAAAGAAATAAGCGATAGCGGTGATGATTTTATTCGTGCAGAGGCAAGGTTTATAACTAAATTTTTTTACTTTGATATAAAGATAGAAAAACTAGATGAGCAAAAAGCCAAAGCGTCATTGTATCTATCCGAATATGTAGACGAGTTTTTGGAAGAAGGGTATATAGTATCTCATATAGCCGACTACACAGATACATACGATGAGAGTTTTAAAGATAAAGTAATGCAGGTGTTTAGCCTATATGATACTGCTATAAAAAATGATGAATTTAAAATGCCGTCGCTTGCTGTCTTGATGCAAGATGAATATGATATTTATGAGCGTGTTGGTGGTCTTTACGATATTGCCTCACAAATCTATGTAATGAGAATGCTGAAACTGCTTGAAACAAGCACAGATAGTGTTTGTCAAGAAATAATTCGAAGATATAAAGAACTTATTTTAGATAAGTCAGAAAATGAAAATGACGAGAAAAACAAGTATACAAAATACAAGGCTCTTCTTGATCGTGCAATTGACGAAAAGGGTGGACTTGAAAGGTTAAATGTCAATAAGGAAAGCCTGAAAAGTATAGTCGGAGAGGTTAATAAATCTGTCAAGGCTATAAATGGACTGCAAAAGCACTCGGCTGGGGTGGAAGTAATGAAGCCTGACAAATCGTCTGTTGGTGGTTCTGGCGGTGGCAAAAGTAAGCCAAAGAAAAAAGTCGCTGGTAAAGGTGGTAACAATAAAGGTTCAAAGTCATCCAAGAAATCAGACAAAAAAGGGGATGCTAGTAAAAAAGAAGACAAGAAAGATAAGGAAGATAAAATCAAAACAGATGCGATTAGGGTTTTAAGTGCATATCAAGAAGGAGAAAGAGTAAAAGAGGAGGCAAGAAAATACTTTCAAAAGATTAAAGAACTTGCCGAGGAAGAACCTCAACAAGAAGAACTTCAACAAGCAGAGAAAGATTTACTTAATAAAGCCGAGACTTCATTGCAAGAGAGTGAAGAGGAAGAAGAACTTGAAGACTCGCTATTTGTTGATATTTATGAAGATGAAGAGAGAAAAAAATCAGAAGAAGTAAATCAACAAGATAGAAATTTAAACGAAGAGATACCTGCAAAAATTAATTTGACTGGCGGTGGAAATACTCTTGAAGTGGACGTTGATGTATCTATTGAAATTCAAAATCAAGTTGTACAAAAAGATATTGAAGGAGAAATAGACATTGAACTCGAATAAGAAAAAGATGCACAAGTTAAGTGCATCTTTTTGTTTTTAATATCTTTCAGAATCATCAAGTCCTTTTTCCTTAGGAAGATAGAGGCTTTTAAAAATAGCATTTTCTTTCAATATCCCTATTTGATAATCAACTGCATCAGAAAGCAGGTTATTTGTATCAAATGTGTTATTGAGATGAAGTTTAAAACCACCTTTTCCATCACTAATTAAAATAGTATCAAGCATTCTGTTTAAATCAAGACCAATTTTATTTCCTCCTACTGCATATAAAGACAAAGCAGCTCCAAGCGAATTTTTTGGAGATGGAATATAGTCAGGAATTGGAAGGCTTGTGCGTTTATAGTCGCCCCATTGAGTAGGTTCTTTTTTATAAGTATCACCTATATAAAAGGATACCATGTTTTGATAAAAGAATGAACTGAAATATATTTGTCTTGCAGTAAGGGGTTTGTTTGTATCTGGGTCTCTGTATTCAGGATAAACTCTATTTTCAGCAAGTTCTCTCATAAGTGCCTGAATTTTCTTATTAAAAATTGTAACATCCATATTTTCTGGATTTCTCATATATGTTCCATTAGAGGCTCTTGATATTTGATTTGGCATTAATAATGAAAGTTTAGTAAAAGCGTTCGGATCATCAGTATTCAACATTTTTAAATTACTGATCACTGACAATAATTTCATATTGTTATATCTTATTGTTTTTGCCTGTTCTTTTGTTACTTTTGAATCATCATAAATAAATGGATTATTTACTGTCATTTCTCTTCTCCTTCCTATATATAAAAGATTTCTTCAACATTATAATACCACACTTTTTTTGATTTGTAAATACCAAATTTATAAATTTGTATATTTTTTTTGTATTTCCGCACTATAATCATATGAAAAATACGATTGGCAAGGGTGCTTTTGTCCTTATTGTAAGCGGAATAGTATGCAAAGTGTTTGGTGCACTTTTTCGTTTGCCACTTACAAATATTATATCCTTGCAGGGTATTGGTGTTTTTCAAATGGTTATGTCCTTATATTCTCTTTCTCTTGGTCTTGTTTCATCTGGTGTAACTAATGCTCTTTCAAAACTAGTCTCAGGAGCAAGAGCGAGAGGCGAGTTTAACAAAATTGGTGGTTATTTTAGGCATGGGCTTATTTTTTCTGGTATTATCAGCCTGTTGCTTGGTATGATTTTTCTGTTTCTGTCTCATCCAATTGCACTTTTGCAAGGTGCAAGAGAGGCTGATATTTCATATATGTTGCTCTCTATTTTGTTGCCACTAGGTGCATTAATAGGTTGTTTTCGTGGGGTACTACAAGGCTATGAAAATATGACGCCAACCGCAATAAGTCAGATTATAGAACAACTTTTTAAATTTGCTTTCGGACTATTTTTTGCCTATCTTTTTAGTAATAGTCTAGGTGGCGGTGTGTTTGGTGCATTTTTAGGTATTACTATCTCTGAAATTTTCGCCTTTATTTATCTATTGTTTGCTATTAAAAGGAAAAGAATTGCTTTTAATAGACACATTGAAAAGAAAGAGTTTTTAAAGGCGGTTACTCCCTTGACTTTATCAGCAGTTGTGCTTCCTCTTGTCTTTGCAGTAGAATCTCTTATAATTGTATCCCTTTTATCTTTGGCAGGGATTGAAAATCAAGTTGCTACAACGCTTTATGGACTTAGTAGTGGAGTAGTAGGAGCAATACTTCATTTTCCGCTTGTAATATCATTGTCTGTTGCAGTGGTGTTACTACCTAAAATTTCTTTTTTGTCTGAGCAAAACGATTACATTGCAGTAAAAAAAGTGGTCAATAAGTCTTTAATGATAATGTGGTTCTTGATTATGCCCTTGATTGTAGGAATAAATGCAATAGCAAGGAACTTGTATCCTATTATTTATTCGTCTGTTACAGGTGAGTTGGTTGAAATTGCCGTTCAACTTACCTTGTTTTCAAGTTTTGCAGTTGTCCTTAGCGCCTTTTCTCAACTTTTAAACTCCATATTACAAGCAAAGGGCTATTACAACCATTCTTTGCTATTCTATATCATAGGAGGCGTTGCAAAAATTCTCTCGCTAATTATACTAGCTAGACTGCCTAGTATAAATATTTATGCTATACCTATTTCAAATGTTGTGCTCTATTCTAGTATTTGTATATGCTCACTTATTAAATTAGGAAGATTGATAAAAATAGATGCGTTTTCTTTTGCACTGCCTATTGTATCGTCTTTTGTTATGTTCTTGGCGGTAAAGTTATGGCTCAGTTTTATGCCGAATATATGGGGAGTTATAAGCGGAGTTATAATAGGCGGAGGAGTGTATATGATTTTATGTTTGCCTCTTGTTAAAAATTATGCAAAAGAGTTTAAATTAAAATTCAAACAGAAAATGTAAAAATATCACCCTATCAATCTTAAAAAGTTAGAAATCTTTTGTTTGTTTTCAATTTTATATGAAATATAAAAATCTATTTTTGCGTCGTCGTCAAGAATTGGTATATCGATTCTGTCTAATGCTTCCTCTAAAATAAATTTAGTTGCAATACCTTCCATTTTGATAGGATATGTAGTAAATATAAAATCATAGATATTGTTTTCTAACCCCTCAATTAAATTTTCATAAGTATCTATGCGACTTGTGATTGTTTTATTAGGGAAAATAGAATATAAAATTTTTCCATATTTAAGCATTGGGTCAGAGCCTACAAGCCTATTGAAATTGTTGTAAAAGAATTATAGCTTGCAATAGTCTTCTCTTTCATGCTGTTTAATGATGATATAATATTCTTTGCATTTGCCACAAGTTCTTTGCCCGCAGGCGTAAGAGTTAGTTTGTTTTTGCAACGAGTAAAAATAGGCACGCCTGCTTAATCTTCAACCTTTTGCATGGCTCGTGTTAGTGCTGATTGAGATAGATGCAAGGATTTGCTTGTCTTTGTCTTGACTACTAAAAAGGAGAGTGAAATGAAAACGTTAATTGTTTATTTTTCCTATTCGAACAACACAAAAAACCTTGTTACACAATTAAACAAAGAATTTAATTTTGATGTGGTAAGGGTGGAGCGAAAGATTGCTTATTCTGATGACTATGATATTTGTGCCTATGTGGAAGCAAAAGAAGAAGTAGAGAAGAAAATTCATCCTCAAATAAAAAAGTTGGATGTGGATTATTCTGCTTATGATAGAATACTACTTTTCTTTCCTATTTGGTGGTATACCATTCCTATGCCAATTGCATCTTTCATTGACAGTATAAAAGGGTTTAGTGGTGAGATTGTAGTATTTGCAAATAGTTACACTAACGATCCACTATTACAACGATGCATAATAGTTGTTTGCAAATCAACTCACTTAGAAAGAATCAAAGAAAATTTTGATGTTTTTGATTTTATTTTAAGCGAAGAAGACATGCAAGTTATTAAATCGCTAGACCAGCAAAATAGTCTGTTCTTTAATCATCAAGATCCAAAAATGGTAGAATGGTTTGATGAAATGGTAATGGTAAGACGAAATAAAATGTAATATTTGCAAAAAGTACTGAAATATTTCTACTATTTGATGAAATTTTAAACAAATTTAATATTAATAAAAGACCTAATTTGTTTAGCGACTACGAAATTGATTTTGGTAGGGCTATTTCATTAAAGATTAGTTTTTTTTTATTAACTTATTATATATAGTTGTCATAAAATTGAGTATGGGTGGTTTTATGAACGAAATTGATAATAAGTTTTTTGAACTAATAGAAATTTTTAAGAATTTGAGTGAAGAACAACTATATGAAAGAATAAAACTAAATTATCAAAGTTTGCCAAGTTTACTTAAAGATATCTATGAAGATTATTTTCAAAGATTTGATTATTGGGGATCACTGAATGAAAAAAATAACGACTTTGAAGAGATAAAAAAGAAAGCGCATATTTTGTCAAAATATTATAAAGATTTTGTTTGGCTTTATAATAAACTTGAAGATTATTCCTCTAAATACCTATTGTTTGCCATTTTAAATAATTGGTTTATTTATGATATTACAAATATTAAAAAATGTATAGATAATAAATATAAACATTATTTTGATTTAGATATAATTCCTAAAAGCGAAAAAGAAACTTTTGTTGACGTGGGAGCATATGTAGGAGATAGTTCGCTTGATTATATTAAAACTTATGGAAAGAAAGATAACAAGATATATTGCTATGAAATTACAAATGAAATGATAGAAATAATGAAAAACAATCTTAAAGATTATGAGAATATTGAATATGTAAATAAAGCGGTTAAAGATAAGATAGGCAAGGTATTTATTGATGAAAAGGGGGATATGTCATCAAATCAGACCTCTGTTAAAGGGAATAAACAAATTGTGTGCACTACGCTAGATGAAGATATTAAAGAAAGAATAGATATTATTAAGATGGATATTGAAGGGGATGAACTATCGGCATTAAAGGGTGCAAAAAGGCATATAATTAACGATAGTCCAAAATTATTAATATCAATTTATCATAAAAATGAACATTACATAAAAATACCAAGATATATTTACTCTCTTAATAAAAACTACAATTTTTATATGAGATATTACGGAGGAGAACTTTATCCTACGGAGGTTGTTTTGCTGGCAATACCTAAAAGGACGTCAAAGTTTAAACGTTAAATGATTACAATATAATCACATTTCCACACAAAACATCAAAGTAGGAAAAGGTCTGGACCTGCCCATTTTGATTTATGATTACCGTAAATACACTTGGATAGACATCCTGTATTGTTCCATTGATGGTATCAAATTTTTTTCTACCCTTATTATATTTCATCTCTATCTCTTTACCTTTTAAGGATAATATTCTAGATTTAACCTCATCTATATTTGATGTAACCTTTCTCATAATGCTCCTTACTTATAATTTTAAAAGATTATTGCCAAATCGAAGATAAATTAAACATTTTTGTAATATTTTTATAAAATGATGAGTAGTTATATCTTGTAAAATGGTTTGGAGGGTAAAATGGCATTTGAAACAAGTAATTTTTATGTAGGGAAGAAATATCCACTGTCAAAAGGCGAATTTTCAGTGGAATGTAATATTGGAACAGGAGAAAGCGTTACAAAAATACTCTCAGTATGCCTTGGCACAGGCAAGATTGTTAGCGAGACTTTAAATGGAGTTGTAAACTTTTCAGGCAATGTTGATGTGAAACTTGTCTATCTAGGGCAAGACGGTCAAATAGGTACAGTATGTTCCACTTGCCCATTTTCTTCTAAATTTGAAGATGAAAAAATTGAAAATGGTCAAAAGGCTGATGTTTATGTCAAGATAATTGATTATAACATAGAAAGTATAGGCGGAGAAAGTGTAAAGTTAGTTGTAAATTTACAACAAACTGGTTTTATCCTTGCAAGTAAAGAAATAAGGACAATCAAAAATGAAGATGAAAATGTTTGTTTTAAAAACGAAGATATTAAAATCATTAGATTTATAGGCTCTGCAAGTGAGGAAGTTGAAGTAACAAGTGAATTTAATGTCAGAGACAAGATCACAAGAATATTAATCTCTGAAAGTAATGCTATAATTAAATCTGTCGAGAGTGGTAGCAATTTTGTCGTGGTAAGCGGAGAGGTGTCATCACGTGTGGTTTATCTTAATGATAATGATAAATTTGAAAGTGGCTATATTTATGACACCTTTAAAGAGGAGATTGAACTTGACGTAACAAGAGAGAGTTTAGCGTGTGGCAGTGTTTGTGTAAAACAAGAGAGTGTGTCATGCGAAATCGTTGAAGACGAAAAAGGCTATAAAATTTCAATTAAAGTGCCTCTATGTATTAGTGTTTCAGCATTTAATGAAGAGACTATGTCTGTAATAAAAGATTTGTATAGTACTAAGTGTGAAACAAAAGTTACTACCGAATCATTTGACATGTCTTGTCCTTGTCCTCTTGAAATTGTAGAGGGAAAGATTGAGGGGTCGTTAACCCTTGATGAAGACAAACCAAGAGTTGATAAGATAATTTTCAGTGGCGGAAATTCTGTTATAGTAACAAATAGTTATATAAATGATGGAGAGGTCTTTATTGAGGGCATTGCTAAGACAACTGTTGTCTATCTCAATGACGAAGATAATTCTCTTTATAGTGTTCAAATTGATGTTCCTTTTACTTTATCTGATAAATTTACCTATCAAGAGGGTGGTATTTTAGTAGTTGAAGCAGTCGTTGGAGATGTGGACGTTTCGGTGAGAAAAGGAAGAGAACTTTTCTATGACGCAAAAGTAAAAGCAAGTGTAAATTATTGCTATAATTTAGTTGGTGGAATAATATCTGAGGCTGAGGAACTTGATGAATATCCTCCAAAAGATTATGCAATGGAAGTGATATTTGCTCATTCTGGCGATGAACTATGGGATGTCGCAAAATATTCAAAAGTTACAGAAGCACAAGTGATATCTCAAAATTCAGATGTTTCATTCCCTTTAACAGAAGATACTTCCTTAATACTTTTTTATCAAAGGGTAAATTAATAATATTTTGACAAAAATAGGTCGTTTTTGACCTATTTTTTTTATATATATTGTAATTTTTGTTTATTTTTAGTTAAACATTGTATGCAAGAGGTGAGAAATGAAATATATAATTGGTATTGTTTCAGCATTAGCAATTGTTTGTGTTCTGCTATTTTGTCCTTTTAACGAGACAAGCAATGTTGAATATTTACGAATACACATAAGAGCAAACTCAAATTCCTATATAGACCAAAGTGTAAAATATAAAGTCAAAGACGCTGTTGTAGACGCACTTATTCCTATTGTAAGTGAGCTATATACTTTTGATGAGGCTAAAAAAGTAATAAGTCAAAATTTTGATTTGATTGAAGAGTGTGCTAATGCCACCCTTGCTCAAAATAATTTTACATATAAATGTAATGCAAAGATTGATAATGAATATTTCCCAACCAGAACCTATGAGCAAATAACACTTGAAGAAGGTTATTATGACGCCTTAATTTTAGAACTTGGAAGTGGAGAGGGTAATAATTGGTGGTGTATAGTTTTTCCTGCATTTTGTTTCACTAAGACAAATAATTTCGACAATATTGTATATATTTCTAAGATTTGGGAAATAATTAATAGTGTAATATAGGAGGAAATATGAAAAAGAGATTTTTTGTACTATTGTCATTGATATTTGTTTTTGCGATATCATTTACTGGACTTAATATGACTATGAAACCTAATTTTAATAGTCAAAACGCAGAGATTACTCATGGTGCGACCACTACGGCAGAAAACCGTACAATTCAGACTAAATTAAAAAGATGGGGATATTATAAAGGTCAGGTTGATGGAATATATGGTTCGCAAACGAGAGAGGCGGTTAGATACTTTCAAAGCAAAAATGGACTTTCAGTTGATGGTATTGTAGGACCAAAAACTGCCGCAGCACTCGGTATGACGCTTTCAAGTTCAACGTCTTTTCAATCATCAAATGATTTATATTTGCTTGCTAAATGTGTATACGCAGAAGCGAGGGGAGAGCCTTACACAGGACAAGTTGCTGTTGCTGCCGTTATACTTAACAGAGTTGAAAATGCGTCTTTCCCTAACACTATTTCAGGTGTAATATACCAAAAAGGTGCATTTACAGCAGTTACTGATGGTCAAATTAATCTTTCGCCAAACAGCACTGCATATAAGGCGGCTCAGGATGCACTTAATGGTTGGGATCCAACTTATGGATGTATATACTATTATAATCCTTCCACAGCAACAAGTTCGTGGATTTGGTCAAGGCAGGTAGTCGTAACTATTGGAAATCATGTGTTCTGTTTATAGGGGGAAATTATGAATGATATATTAGAAACTAAAAATAAAAAAGATAGCACTCGCAACAATGAAAATAGTATTTTGATGTCGGATGATCAAAAAGCGAAGCATAATGATAAAAAAATAAAGAGAAAAAACAAGATAATAACTGGGCTATCAATAGCCACTGCCTTGCTTGCGGTATCTACCATTGGGTTAGGTGTAGGATTTGCTGTAAGCGATAGTCAGGCGATGAAATATAAAACTGAACTTGAAAATTCCTATCAAAGCAATTTTTATAGTTTAGTAGACAGTGTAAATAATTTGGAAACAAAGATTTCAAAAACTCTTAATTCATCTACCTCCGATTTTCAGAGAAAAACTTTGCTTGAAGCATCAAAAAATGCTAGTGAAGCAGAAATAGCGGTTGCATCTCTTCCTTTCAGTCAAAATGATATCCAAGAAACAGTAAGAATGGTAAATCAAATTTCTGGTTACACGTCAACACTCGCAGAAAAGTTAGCAGAGGGTGAAAGTTTAACTGCTGACGACAAAGATACGCTTGAAAATATAGAGCAAAGTATATTAAGTTTAAAAAGACAGTTAAACGAATTTGCTAGTAAAATGAATAGTGGTTATTCAATAGTTGACGAAAGTATGAATATAGATACAGAAACTAATAGTTTTTCTTCTGGACTTGCATCGTTAAAAGATAACGATGTAGAATATCCAACAATGATATATGATGGACCATTTTCAGATTCTGTAACAAACACTACTGTAAAAGGCTTGTCAGGAGATATGGTTACAAAATCGGAAGCAAAGACTAACCTTGAAAAGTACTTTAAATCTAGTTCTGGGGCAAGGTTTGTTAGCGAAACAAATGGTAAGTTTAAAACTTTTAATTTCAATGTCAAAAATTCTAGTGATGAGACACTGTTTGTTCAAGTTACAAAGGCTGGTGGATACATACTGACTATAAGTGGTGCGGGTAGTGATGATGAAGCCACGATTGACATAGAGTCGGCTAAGAAAATTGCAACAGATTTTGCCTCTCTAAATGGTATAGAAAATCCTGAGGTTGTTTGGTCAGATTCAATAGGTAACGATGTTTATTTAAATATTGCTCCTGTGTCCGAAAATATAGTCCTTTATCCAGACCTTGTAAAAGTGAAGATTAACCTTGCAAAAGGCGATATTGTAGGATATGATGCGACGTCATATTTTACAAATCATGTGGAAAGACAATTAAATAAAGGTAGTCTTTCTCTTGATGATGCAAAAGCGAAAGTGCCAACTAAATTTGTAGTTCAAAATGTTAGATATGTTCTTTCACCGCTTGACTATAATAGAGAGGTTGTTTGTGTTGAAGTTGAGGCAAAAGACCAAGGAAATACATATTATTTCTATTACAATGTTGAGAATGGTAAACTTGAAAATGTATTAAAAATAATAGAAACAGAGAATGGGAATTTATTAATGTAAGGAGTAAAAATTTAAGATAAATAAAAAGATTTTTGCAAATAAAAATAAATTCTTTACAATTTCACAAAAAATATAGTTTAAGGTATAAGAAAAAGACATAGCAATTTAATATGCTATGTCCTTTTATTATTGTTCATCATTATTTGACTTTTCTTCAATTGATTTGTTGTATGCGTCAAGCACTACATTTTTAATATATTCCCTTGTCTCAGTGTTGATAGGGTGAGCGATGTCTTTGTGTTGCCCATCAGAAGTTTTTTTGTTAGGCATCTGAATAAAGAGCCCATCTCTGCCTTCAATGACTTTAATGTCATGTACAACAAAACATTCGTCAATTGTAATTGAAGCGATTCCTTTTAATTTAGTTTCATCTTTAAGTCTCATTCTAACATCAGTGATTTTCAAGTCTATTTACCTTCCTTTTTAGTAGATTAGCCGTTTGGCTTAATTATATTTTACAATGTTTTGATTTAAATGCAAAACAATTTTAAGATTTTTTTTACTTATTTACAACTTATTGCAAGATTTTTCATAAAAAAAGATATGTATTATGTTTATAATGGCAAAAAAATACATTATAGGTTTATAAATGGAAGGTCATTTTGCCCAATCATTTTATTGCATGGGTGGGGATGTGATTGCACTATTTTTAACAATATGGTTAAATATTTCCCACACAAATCTTTTTTGACGATTGATTTTCCACCTTTTGGGAAAAGTGATAAAAATATTGAAGATTGGAACATATTTACATATGTAGGTATGCTCATGAGTTTATGTCAGCATTTGAGCATAGAAAAATGCGATATATTAGGACATTCTTTTGGAGGACGTGTTGCTATTATTTTATCGGCAGTCAAACGTTCACTTGTGCAATCGTGCATACTTGTAGATAGTGCTGGGATGAAACCTAGATTTAATATAAAAGTTAAAGCAAAAGTTTTAAAATATAAATTATATAAAAAATTAGGTAAAAATACCGAGAATTTTGGTTCACGAGATTATTTGGCATTGCCACAAAACATGAGAAAGGTATTTTCTAGTGTCGTTAATACCTATCTTGAAGAATATGCAAGGAAAATGTCAGTCAAAACTTTAATTGTATGGGGTGAAAATGATAAAGATACCCCTATTTATATGGCAAAACGACTTAATAAATTAATCAAAGATTCTAAACTTTCAGTTATAAACGACTCTGGACATTTTTCTTTTATAGAAAGACCTATTGAGTTTTATAGACTCGCAAATGAGTTTTGGGAGGGTTAAATAAATGCTTTATGTCAACATATGTGTATGTGAACTTCTGTTCATGGTTTGGAGTTATCTATTTATAAAAACCTATCAACTTGATGGATATAACATAAAGACATTTTTAAACCATGTTTTTGAATTTAAACTTGCTTATGGCGATAAAAATAAACTCTCCTTTACTAAGCGGATGATAAGATTTATAGTTTTATACTTTGCTCTTGCACTAGGCTTGTTTATTTTAATTAATGTTTTTATTTTTAATGTATATCTAGTAATGTTAAATTGTATTGTGGTATTTCTTTTGTGCCCTATTTTAATTGCGTTAAGTAGTTATCTTCTTTTGCCTATTGAAGAATTGATAAAAAAATACTATTTCAAAAAGGCGAAACGAAAACTTAGCAAACTTGATATAATTAAAATTGGTATAACAGGAAGTTTTGGTAAAACATCTACAAAAAATATTTTAGCAAATATCTTAGAGAAAGAATATAAGGTCTGCACTACACCTAAAAATTTTAACACAGAAATGGGTGTAACAAGAGCCATTCTTGAAAATTTAGATGATCATGACGTTTTTATTGCAGAAATGGGTGCAAAGCATAAAGGTGATATTGAAACTCTTGCTAGACTGGTCAAACCAAAATATGCGGTTATAACTTCTATCGGAGAACAACATATAGAAACATTTAAAACACTAAAAGCAATTGAGGAGACCAAAAATGAACTTCCGCTTAATATTGATAAGAATGGAACTGTGGTATTTAACGGCGATAGCAAGTCGACACTGAAACTATATAAAGCATTTAAAGGCGATAAATATTTAACTAATCAAGTAGGCAGTTTTGCATACTCACAAAATATATGTATAGATGAGCATGGAAGCAAGTTTGATCTTATTTTGGATGGAGAAAAAATTGCTGTCAGCACTAAACTTTTAGGTCAATGCAACATAAATAATATTGTAACTGCCTCAGCAATGGCGTATATTTTGGGAATAAGTAAAGAAGATATTGTTTCTGCAATAAGGAGATTAGAACCCCCTCCCCATAGATTAGAAGTAATAAAAAATAATTATTCTACTATTATTGATGATTCCTACAATTCAAACGTTGTTGGAAGTGAAGAAGCACTTGATGTCTTATCTAAATTTAAAGGCTTAAAAATAGTGGTTACTCCTGGGCTTGTCGAAATGGGGCAAGAGCAATCAAATGCAAATTTTAAACTAGGTGCAAAAATTGCTGATGTTGCTGATTATATAATTATAATGAATGATGTAAATAAAAATTATATATTTTCAGGGGCTATTTCTCACAATTTTGATAAAAATAAGATTTATTTTGCGTCTACAAGGAAAAGGCAAAAGGAAATTTTACAACTTTTAATGGTAAAAGGTTGTGTGATTTTATTTGAAAATGATCTTCCAGATAACTATAAATAAAGGAGTATTTATGGAGACGATAGCAATTGTTTATGGTGGGAAAAGTGTTGAGCATGATATATCTATTATCACCGCTTTGCAAACGATGAAAGGTATTAAAGGTTACAAAATTTTACCGATTTATATAAAGCCTGATGGAAGATTTGTTACAGCACAAAATTTAGATAAGGCTGAAACATATCTTAGTTATAGCAAAAAAGTAAAAAAAGAAAGAGAAGTCTCTTTCTTATTAGGGTCGGCATATGCAATTCTTTTAAAAAATAACAAAATCTTAAAAAAAATAAAAATTGACTGTGCTCTTCTTTGCAATCATGGGCATGGTGGCGAAGATGGTACTCTTCAAGGATTATTTGAAGAATGTAATATACCCTACACATCTTGTAAAGTTCCATCGAGTGCAATTTGTATGGATAAGTGTTTAACAAAGATTTTGCTTAAAGAAAACAGAATAAAAAGTCCAGCATATGTACATGTGGACTTATGCCAATACAAGAATAACAAAATAGATATTTTAAAAGAAATAAAGGACACAATTAAACTACCATGTATTGTAAAACCAGCATCTTGTGGAAGTAGTGTAGGTATTACCATATGTGAAGATATTAGAAAGATTGAAGAATGCATAAACGAGGCATTTTTGTATGATGACAAGATTATTATTGAAAAATATATCGAAAATGCAAGGGAATTTTGTTGTGGAGCGATAAAAATTTCAGATAATATCATTTTGAGCAAAGTGAATGAGGTTAATAAGAGCAAGATTTATACCTTTACCGAAAAATATCTTTCAGCAAAAGAAAAAGAGGGTAAAAAAATAGACAAACCGCTTGAAAATAGAATTAAAAAATTAGCAGAAAAGACCTATAAAGCACTGATATGTGATGGCATTGTTAGAATTGATTTTTTATATAGTGAAAAAGACGATATATTATACGTTAATGAACTCAACACCATTCCTGGCTCTCTCGCTTTTAACCTATTTGATCTGCCTTTCTCCGACCTATTAAATGGGACAATAAAAGAAGCGATACATTATCATGAAAGCAAAAAAGGTCTTGTGTATTCATTTAGTAGCGAGGCGATTAAGAAGTATATTGAAATGACTGATCATTTAAAATATAAAATGAGATAATATAAACTATGTGATGTTAAAATTTAAGCAAGTTAAATTTTAATTTTGCTAAATGCAAAATACACAATAAATTGTGTTCATCACATAGTTATGTATAACCATCAGCCTCACCGCGCGTTTTAGTTTCTTATAAGAAACATTTTTGTTGATTTTTGTTGATTTTTTTCAAGTTTTGTGTTATAAAAGGTATAATTCAAACTTGCACAAATATAATAAGTATAAGATTTTCGACAATTTCTGGTTGTTTTCTACATTATTTAGCAATTTTCTTGTTTGTTAAAATCTTGAAAATATTTATTATTAAAAGTGAGGTTTGCAATGCCATTTTGTGTTATCAAATCTAGAACAATCAAAATTTTTCTTGCAATGGTGGCGGTAGTTATTTTGCTGGCTGTGTCTTTTGAAGGTGGATCTTGTGCCCAAGTTTGG
>CALWJU010000015.1 GCA_944381105.1 uncultured Clostridia bacterium
CAGTGCGAATATTGCAATAAATATCACAGCAAGCACTAGTAAAAATAGCATTATCATTGCAGTCAATCGCCACCTATAACTTCTCTTGTACTTCTCGTCCATATTTCCCTCCCTTTTTATCTTGTGATAAATCTTATAAAATAAACTTTATTTTTCATCTTTATTTTACCCTTCCACAACTTTTCATGTCAAGCAAATAGGTAAAATTGTGCAAAATTTGTCAAAAAAGCGGAAAATAGATTTTTGCATAAAAAAAAGACCTAACCTAATTAAAATGAGCCTAGTACTATCTTTCTTTTTGCTACACTTCAATTTAAGTAAAGTCTTTTATTTAATATTTAATTTTATTGTTTTCTATTTGTTGTCTGCTGATTTAATCTTTGCAGCCTTGCCTGTAAGGTCTCTTACATAATAGAGTTTTGCTCGTCTTGGCTTACCCTTTCTTACCACGTCTATACTTGCAACGAGTGGTGAGTGAAGAGGGAATGTTCTCTCAACGCCAACGCCATTTGAAATCTTTCTTACAGTGAAACTTTCTCTTGCTCCACCGTTTTTACGAGCAATAACAACGCCTTCATAGCCCTGAATTCTTTCCTTATCACCTTCTTTAATCTTAACGCCAACACGTACGGTATCGCCGATGTTAAACTCAGGTATATTTTCTTTCATATATTCTTTCTCGATTTGATCGATTATGTTAGCCACGGTTATTTTCTCCTTTTAATTAAAATTTATTTTTAATGTTTTAAGATGGCAAGTTTAGCCTCTCTTTCTTGCTCTTTTTCTAGCCGCTTCACGTTTCATTTTCTTTGCAACGCTAGGTTTATAGTATGCTTCTTTACGTCTAATGTCGCCGATAATGCCGTCTTTTTGGCATTTTCTTTTAAACTTTTTTAAAGCACTTTCCAAACTCTCGTTTTCGCCGACTTTAACAGTTGTCAAATTTCTCACCACCTTCTAATTTTAGTTTTACCTTTATATTATATTGAAATGCATTATCTTTGTCAAGAATTTTTAACAAATTCATTTGATTATTTTTGCAAGTGCACCGTCACGGAAAGGTTTTTCGATTTTTACCTTTACAATTTGGTCAATAATACCCTCGCCCAACTTGCCATTATCCTTTATGTAGCACCTTATATAGTTTTCGGTGTAGCCTATAAAGTAACCGTCCTCTTCCTCTTCTACTAGCACATGCCCAAATTTATTCTTTTTTATAAAGTTTTCTTTTAGGGTTTGATTTAACTTTATAAGGACTTCACTTCTTCTCTTTTTTACCTCGTAAGGCAGGTCTTTATATAACTTAGATGCCACAGTGCCCTCACGGCTAGAATAGATAAATATGTGAAGAGCAGAAAAGCCTACCTCTTTTATAAAGTCTACCGTCTCTTGAAATTCCTCTTCGCTCTCCCCTGGAAAACCAACTATAACATCGGTAGTAATGCCAGCATGAGAAAAATATTTTCTTATCGTTTCTACCGACTTTTTAAACTGCTCGGCTGTGTAATGTCTATTCATCCTTTTTAAAACTTGGGTACTACCGCTTTGAAGAGATAGATGAAAATGCGGACAAAAATTGTTAAGCGAGGCAAGCCCTTTTGCAAAGTCCTCACTTATTAAACTCTCTTCCATTGAGGAAAGTCTCAGCCTTATATTAAAGGTGTCAAGTTCGGTAAGCAGAGTGAGTAAGGCTGGCTTTCCGTCGATTTTGTAATCGGTTACATTTATCCCAGTAAGCACTATCTCTTTAATACTGTCGTCAAGCGAGGACACCTCGTTGATGATTGAGAAAATTCCCCTTGACCTACTTCGCCCTCGCAAGTATGGTATTATACAATATGAACAAAAATTATTGCAACCGTCTTGTATTTTTATGTATGCCCTCGCCCTCGTCTGCTCTGCAAATAGGTCATCCTCATAGTCTTTTGGAAGTTTTTCAGTTCTGTCATGTTTTCTTAAATATCTCTTGTCATTTTTAGCAAGTTTATCAATATATTCAGAGATTTTTATCTTCCCAGCAGTACCGCTGACATAGGTCGCACCCTTTTCAAGAAATTGAGTACTATTTTTTTGGCTTGCACAACCACAAACGAAAAATTTGGCATTTTTGTTGTATTTTTTACATCTAGCGATCATCTGCCGAGACTTTTTCTCCGCCTCCTGAGTAACCGCACATGTGTTTATAACATAAACGTCGGCATAACCCAACTGGTCTGTCGATTCATATCCTTTAAGTTTTAAGTTGTAAATAAGTGCATCGCTTTCATATTTGTTTACCTTGCACCCTAGTGTCATAACACATACTTTCATAGCAATGTTATTTTAGCAAAATATCAAAAAAATTGCAACAATATTGGAGAAAATTGTCTTTATTTGTGATATAATTAGAGTATGTTAGATTATCAAGACATATTAAGTAAATTAAATAAATCACCATTTAGAGCAAAGTTCCGCCTGTCAAAACAAGACATAGAATATATTGACAAGAAAGGGCTTAGCACAATTAGGTCGCATGCCTATGACTTTGTAAAGAAAAGACTTGCTCCATATCCCACACTGAACGACGGAAAACAAACACCTATGAAAAAACACCCTGTCTTTGTCGCCCAGCATGCAACAGCCACATGTTGTAGAGGCTGTCTTGAAAAATGGCACGAAATACCTAAAAATAAGGCTCTTGACAGTTACGAGATTGATTTTATAGTCAATTTAATCATGGCATGGATTGATAGCCAAATAGAAAAAAGCAAAAATCCATAGAATAGAATATAACGAAAATATAAAAATCAACAAAAAAATATAAAAAATCAACATTAAAATCATTAAAAAAATGATAAAAAACCTTAAAAAGCACAAAAAAACGCTAAAAATTGACAAAATTAGCGTTTTTTTATTAAATTATGTATTTTTAATTTTATGTATTTCATCTATTTTCAATTTAATTTATTTTATTTTATTATGTTTTTTATTAAAATTTTTAAAATTTCAACAACTTTGATATTTCAATTTAAATATTTTCTGCTAAGAACATATTGTGAAATTTTTCATTGTTTTTAAACAAATCGTCAAATGTTCCTTCATCGACAATTTTTCCGTCATCAAGGAAGAAAATTTTATCCACATTTTTTATAGTTGAAAGCCTATGAGCGACTATAACTATTGTACTTGCACCTTTTAAACTATCGATACTTTCTTTTACATGTTCTTGTGCGAAATTGTCAAGTGAACTTGTACTTTCGTCAAAGATTATAATCGGAGTTTTTCTTAAAAATGCCCTAGCAATAGCAAGTCTCTGTCTCTGTCCGCCAGAGAGTTTAATTCCACTCTCACCAACCACTGTATCAAGACCTTTTGGAAGAGTGGAAATAAATTCTTTTAGATAAGATTTCTCAATTGCATTTTCTATTTCTTCCTCGCTAGCATCAGCCTTTGCCATTAAGAGATTTTCTCGAATAGACATATCAAAGATATATGGAAATTGATTTACAAGAGAGATATTGGCTCTTAAACTATCCTTTGTCAAATCATTTATATTCTCGTCGTCTATTGTAATTTCTCCGCTGTCGACTTCGTACATCTTGGACATAAGCGAGAGTATTGTGGACTTTCCACTACCAGACTTACCTACAAAGGCAACAGTGGTATGAGGCTTTATCACAAAGGAGAGATTTTCAACAACATTTTCTCCTTTGACCGTCTCGCTCTCCTCGTCCTCACGATTTAAGTCATCTTTTGAGCGGAGTTTATCAATATAACCATAACTTACATCTTTAAATTCAATCTTACCTTGAACATTTTTAAGTTCTTTATTTCCAAACCTCTCAACAGGAAAGACCTTATTATCAAAGAGTTCAAATATACGATTTCCAAAAATTTCTATATCATTTTTGATGTCTAAAATTTGACTTAGTTCAAAAATAAGATTGTTAAACGAATTCCTATTTGAATATATTATCATAAACGACGAAAACACTAAAAGCGACCTTTCAAGTAGGATTATACCAACAAAAAGTGCCGTCATAGCAAAGATTGCATTTACAATATTTCTTGTTTGAGCATACAACACCTGTTGTATATTATGTTTGCAAGAAAAATTGTTATACTCATCATAATATTTTTCTGTTGTTACTTTGAGTTTTTCTTCAAGTCCGAGCGATTTTATATCCCTCTCGCTTTTGATAATCTCGGTGGTAAGCGAATTTATTTTATCAAACTTCTTGTTTGAGATTTTTACATTTTTCTTTCTGATTCTTAGTCTTATTCTTTCTATTATAAAGGAAATTATCATACCAGCTGTCAATATAAGACCGATAATCCAATTAAGTACAAATATATAAATTCCTATAACCAGAAAGTAAGTTATATTTGATATATAGTCAACTGCTGTTACCAACTTTCCTACTAATCTATTTGGGTCATTGACTATCCTTTGGGCAAAGGTTCCTGTCGAATTGTTGGCATAGGTGCTTGCACTAAACTTAAAGGCTTGATAGGCAAGGTCGTTGTTCATTTTTGAAACAACTTTGGTGGAAAACTTGTGATATATTATGCTTTGCAACGCATAACATATTCTACACAAAATCAAAATTATTGCTACAATAATAAATTTTATCATTGCACTTTGGAAAAGTTCGCTCTGCCCTGCCACCGCCTCTGTGATGTCTGCAATGCCTTCGGCAAACAAAATTGTGGTAAAAACATTTAATACGATCGTCAAAAGGGTAATTATAATGTAGCCAAATATGTACATTTTATATCCCTTCATATAGTCCCAAATTGACGGGATATTGTTTGCCTTGCGGTAGGCTTTTCTTGCCTTTTTCTCCTCTCTTGTCAGTTTCTTCTTTCCCCTCTTTATCTCCATTTTGCCCCCTGTACAATAGGCTTTTAGTATAACATAGCATGCAATTTTTGTCAATAATAAATTTTATATATATTATTAAATTAGTAAGATGAAATATTTTTAAAATTGTTTTTATGGTTGGAGAAAAATATTGTGAGACACAAGATAAAGGCGAGAGTGCAGGAATTTTTAAATTTCTTTAAAAATTCCTAAAAAGTGTGAAACACTTTTTGGTGAGCATTTATGCTCACGCACTCTCGCCTATAACAAAATTATAAAATTCCGATAAAATTATCAAAAATTGTAAATGTAAAAATCAACTATAAAATTTACGCACCAAGTTCGCTTGAATTTTTCTCGTCCTCTTTCTCCACAACAGCAATTTTTTGCACGGAGACCTCATATGCAGTTTTTTCTTCAAAAACTCCGACGCTGACCTCTTTTTTATAGTTTCGAGATTGTATTCTTCCCACAAGTTCAAGTTTAGTGCCAACCTTTTGATTTTGCATAAATTTAGCATTTCTTCCCCAAAGGATACAAGGTATATAGTCCGACTTATTGAACATAGGTCTATTGACTGCAAGCAAAACGTCGCAAATTTCACGATTAAAAGGTGTTACTCTATAATTAGGCTCTTTGCAAATATAGCCTACAAGATGCAATAAGTTGGTGTTATTGTCTTTTAGTTGCCTCTCGTCAAGCAGTTCCTTGACAAAGAATGAGAGAATAAGTCTGCTCCTGCCGTCAATCACACGATTGTAGGAGCGAAATTCCCCACCAAAAGCCATTTTCTCTCCCTTGTTAAGTTTTAAGTTGTAGATTTTAACAAGTTTGTCGGAGATAGTGAAAGGAAGTATATCCACATTGTCGGACAGCCTTTCAATCTCCATTTTCCCCTCATAGAATTTTTCTCCCTCGACCTCAAAAGATTTTGTTACATCTTCGGTGAGCGATCCGATGATTTGTCCTCTGTTATTTGAAACAGGCATAGTTAAAGTATTTTTCATGATTTTCTCCTTTTTTAATTTTTGTGTTGTACCCCATTTGCGTCTATTGTATAATTGTCGCTGTAAATAAGTTCTCCAACGCTAGTTACTTTATAGCCTTTCATAGTAAGCCAATCTAGTGTCAATCTTAGAGAATCACATACATTGTCTGCATTGTTGTGCATAAGAATAATCGAGCCATTCTTAGCATTTTTCATTACTCTGTCAGTAACCTCACTTGCAGACAATCCTTTCCAGTCAAGAGAATCTACATCCCATTGAACTGTTTTTAATCCAAGTGAAGAGCACACATTTAAAAGGGTATTATTATACGAGCCATATGGTGCTCTAAAAACACTAACCTCTTTGCCTGTTATATTTTTGATTTTATCAATAGAGGTGGTAAGTTCTTGTCTAATTGTCTCTTCGTCTAGTTTAACCATATCAGGATGCGTGTTGGAATGAGTTCCAATTTCAAGCCCTGCCTCATCTATTTTTTTAACCATATCAGGATATTTATCTACCCAAAAACCTACAAGGAAGAAAGTTGCAGTAACGTTATACTCCTCCAAGATTTCTATAATCTCTTCGGTTTTATCTGCTCCCCACGCAGCGTCAAAGGAAATAGCCACCTGCTTTTCCTCGGTATCCACGCTATAAATAGGCACAAGCCTTGATGAAGAGCCAAACCAAACCTGAGCAGACGAGCCACCTTCAAAGGAAATACACAGAAGAATGACCACAACAAGCATTGCTAAAAAAATTTTGATTGTTCTTGATTTGATTACACAAAACGGCATACAAACCTCGCTTTTAATGATAGAATAGTCAATAAATTTATTCAATTAAAATAATGTAGAAAACTTTCGATATTTATTTTATTTTGTCGAATTACCTTGCAGTCAAAATATGTATACGATTAGTCCTTGCAAAAAATACATAAAAACAAAAAAAATTCCCAAAGCTCTGGGAATTTTAATTTATTGACAATTTGTCGACTTTGTAAGATAAGAAAGATTATAGTTGTCAATTTCCATTCTTTTGTTACAATATTTGCAAATATATAAAGCCAAACATCTTTTAACTCTTTAATTGCATTGCCAGCAAGAATACAAAGTAAAACTTACACTCTTTGACTACAACTCTTTGACTATATAACCTTTCAACACCTATATAAATATTACAATTTTTTGACTCAATTTACTCGTTGGTTGCATTAAAAAGTATACCTTTACTCTTTGGTCGCAATATTGTAATTATAATAATCCTTTCTATCGGTTACTTCCTCGCCGAAAAAGTCTGGCGGGGTGAAACTATTCATATCTTCGCTTGAATCAAACTCAACCTCAATAAGTTTTAGTGGTTTTGGCTTATAAAAAACATTTATTTCACAAGACTTTGTTTTTTTAAGGTCAATAAAATATCTATCCTTTTCGATTGTCTTGCCTTTTGAGTATCTTTTTAGAAGTTCAAGATACTCCTCTTCTGATATCTCTTTTTCCTTCTCTATTCGTTTGCTACCCTTGCCCTCCTTTTCTGTTAGGTAATACTTTTTATTGTCAACATTTCTTACTCGCACTTCGCTTTTCCCTATATCTAAATAGTTTTGTACTATATGCACTTTCTTTTCACACAACTTCAAAATGGATGTGTCCTTTAAAAGAAATTTTCGCTCATGCTCATAATGATCTTCAATGTTATTAAGGCTTAAAAGAGAACAAATATAATCGGTAATACTATCTGCACTCTCTTTTCCACATATAATATTTTTGTAACTTATATTGCTCTCGTCAAGAGAGGCTTTTATCTTCTCCCCTGCTCTGTCGCTTTCGCTCTCAGTCTGGTATCGTCCCTCTCTAACATAAGGATGATTACGCTCTACAAAATAGACATAATTATCATATTTATCAAAGGTGCTTAATATTAAATTGTTAAATATCTCATTCTCATATAGACTCTTGCTTGCCTCATTGTAGTAAATGCTGAGTATAATTGGGCTGTCTGTAACTATAACATCAACCTTATCTTTCACTCTTTTGAGCATATGATTTTGCATAGCAAGTATATAAAGTTGGTCGCCTAGTTCCTCCTCTCTTCCCTCATATACAAGGTCCTTTGCAAATTCTGGAACATACTCACAACTAATTCGCCTTTCCTTTAAGTTGCTTGCAACCCTCATTGCCATGTACGATTTGCCAGCCCCTGGTGCTCCTACAAAATTGATAACTATTGTCTTTTTCATAACTATCTCCTTTTGTTTTTGTATTTTTTTCAAGACCTCTTGCATGAATAACATTTTTTTAAAACCTCTTGCGTAAATAACATTTTTTTAAAACCTCTTGCATGATTATTATCATATAAAACACCACATATTAAATGTGTATTTTGTACGCTTTTATAAGCCTTTTAAAAATGCTTTTTTCAAGCATTTTTTAAGTTTAATGTTTAAAAAGCATTTTTTAAGTTTTATGTTTAGAAAAAACTTTTAAAGAATTTAATGTTTAACAAACATTTTTTTTAAGATTTTAGAATTTAACATTTGTTTCTGTTATCTTGACTTTTCTGATCACAAAATCTATAAAGTTTCGCTGGCTTTTTCCCTGTTGTCGCCTCGTACTCTCCTGTCGGCTCTATAATCTTTTCGCTGAGCAATTTCTTCCTAAAATTTCGCCTATCTATGACACTATCGAGTATACTTTGATAGGCATTTACTATTTCAGGAAGGGTAAAAGTCGGTGGGAAAAGGTTTTTCAAGATTTGTGAATCGAATATTTTTTCCTTTAAAAAGTCTATCGCCTCGCCTAGTATTTTATTGTGGTCATAGGCAAGAGGTGGAATTCTATCTATGATAAACCAGTCCGCATCCTTTGTTTTTAGTGTTTTTTTGAGAACTTTGACCTTTTTGCAGTCAATAACGCTTATGTAGACAATGGCAATCATCCTCATGACAGGGCTTCGATTTGGCTCTGAATAGACCTTAAAAAATGTTGTCTGCACATTTTTTAGCCCTGTCTTTTCATACATCTCTCTTTTCATAGCGTCTTCAACAGTTTCGTTGTTGTAACATGCCCCACCTACAAGCATCCACATATTTTTGAAAGGTTGGTTGTCTCTCTTTAACAATAAGACCTTAAACCTACCCTCCTCAACTGTAAAAAGCACTGTCAAAACATGTATGCCCTGATTTCTATATAGAGGATTATCTTTTTCCATAACACACCATCCTCTTATATTATGCGTATTTCTTACACAATTGTCAAGCGTTTTTTAATATTTTTAAATATTTTTTATTTGATACTTTTATTTAATTTTTAATTTTTTTAATTGTTAGTTATTCTAATTATTAAAATTTAAAAATCTCTTATGTCTTGTGGCTTTTAATTTATCAAACTTGACACTTTCAAGTTGTCCATATGCCCTATAACAATAGCCTCTAAAATAATTAAACTTACATTTTTTATTCATACAATAAAAGGTATGTACAGGAGTACCAGCCAGCAAAGAGCCACCAAGCCTTAGAGCGAAATCTCCACCTCTACGGCTATAAAATATTGAGTTTTTATGGCAGTGAGGACAAACTCCAACAATTTTACCGGTACTTAAATATCTTCTTGCATCCTTTATCCATTGACGCCTATTTCTTGCATCGTTTATCTCCGCTTTGACCTCACCAGAAACGCCTACTTCCTCTTCTTTTCCGCCTTTACCCTTACCCTTTTTGTCATTCTTCTCTCCATCTTCGTCTTCGCCATAGCCGTCGCCTATCTCCTCGCCATAACCGTCGAGAGTATCTTCTCCATAGCCGTCATCTTCTTTGCCGTCTTGCTTATCTTCGTCATCGTCATTTCCGTCATATTCGTCATTACCGTCGTATTCATCCTGACCTTGTCCTAAAAAATCTGACCCATCATCCTCGTCGCCAAATTCATCATCGTCGTCAAGGTCGTCATAGTCGTCATCGTAATCGTCATCACCTGGATACATATTTCCTCCTTAGTCATCTATTATTTACCTTTCTTTATCATTTTATTTGCCTGTCAAAATAATTTTCAAAAGACAATTGTTATATTTTTTGCATAATTTTGTTTTTCTTTCCTATTTGTTTTTACAAACACATTTTACTAATAAAATAGGTTTTATAATATCTATTTTAGAATTTTAATATCTAATTTTGATATTACAACATTTTATTTATAGTAAAGAAATTTTTCTTGATTATTTCATTTCCTGTCGCAAGTCTATCGCTTTCTGGCAGTTTCTTAGTATCCATAGGAAGTATTTTTAAGCCGAAATCAACAGCAAGGGTTGCATTTGTGTTTATATCGCAGGCATAGAATACATTTTGACAATTCTTTGCAAAGTTTATATACTTTACACCCTTTCTATATCTCTGAGAAAGTGGAAATTCCTTGACAGATACTTTCTTTATATATCCGTTGTCAGTTACCGCTACGATTGAGGTAAAATCAACCTGTTTTGCAAAGATTACACTATCATTTTCGTCAAGATTGATTCCCTTAACTCCTGCCGATATTCTGCCCTGAGTTGGTATATCACCCTTATCAAAGTTGAGAGACATACCCTTTCTTGTCAACATGAGGATACTCTTACCAGGCTTATCGAGTTCAACATTCTTGACCTCATCGCCCTCGTTAAGTTTGCATACCTGATAGAAAGATTTGTTTACCACCATATCCTTTACATCGCTTTTCTTGACATAGCCTTGTTTTGTCATAAACAAGATACTACCCTCTCCGCTTGGCAGTTTCATAACCTTAACAGGAGTCTCATTTAAGATGATATTTTTATCAATTGAGAGAAGCGACTGACCTTTTTCACGCCATTTACATTCTTTAAGCGAGTTTACAGGTATCTTTATGGCATTTCCTTGACTTGTAAAGATAAGTATGGTGTCGTTACCATAGACGTTCTCTATTTGGAGTGGCACGTCGGTTATTGTTGAGTTATCGTTTAGTGTCTTTTGGCTCATCGAATAATTTTTAGCAGTAACCTTTTTAATGGTATTGCCAGCAGTTATGGCAACTACATAGTCCTTTCCGTCCTCTGTACTATCCTCTTTAACCTCTTCAAGCACAATCTCATTGCTACCATTGATTGTTGTCTTGCGAGGGCTGTTATACCCTTTCTTTATCTCCAAAATTTCCTTTTTTACTAGGTCATATTGAGCCTTTTTAGAGGCAAGGATTTCTTCATACTCGGCTATGCGTTTTTTAAGTTCGCTAAGTTCATCTTGAAGTTTGTTGACTTCAAGGTGTACAAGTCTTGCAAGACGCATATCAAGTATAGCCTGTGCCTGTTTTTCGGATAGCGAGAATTTGTCTTTTAATTTCTGTTTTGCCTCGCTTACTGTTGCAGACTTCTTGATTATCTTTATGACCTCGTCTATATTTTTAATTGCAATAAGCAGTCCCTCGACAATATGCGCCCTCTCTTTTGTGATATTGAGGTCGTATTTTGTTCGTCTAACTATTATCTCCCTTTGATATTGTGCATAATATGACACAATTTCAAGCAGATTTAGTTGTTTAGGCTTACCGCCAGCAATGGCGACCATATTTATACCATAGGATATTTGAAGATTTGTCGCTTTGTATAGGTATTCTAGTATCTTCTTAGGGTCAGCCTCTTTTTTAAGGCGGATAACTGCTCTCATTCCATTACGATCAGACTCGTCTCGCAATTCAGTAATAGCCGACAACTTATCCTTATTGTTCTCTTTAAGTTCGGCAATCTTCTGCAAGAGTTGAGCCTTGTTGACTTGGTAAGGCAGTTCGGTTATAACAATATTCATTTTATCGCCATTCTTTTCAATGCTTACCTTCGCCCTCAACAAAATTTTACCTTTGCCTGTCTTATACGCCTGTTCAAGTCCTCCGTCAACGTCGATTATCTCGCCACCAGAGGGAAAGTCAGGGGCTTTGATAACTCGCATAAGTTGTTCCACTTTGATATTTGGATTGTTGATATATGCAACCACTCCGTCAATAGCCTCGCCAAGATTGTGAGGAGGAATATTAGTTGCCACACCTACCGCAATACCGCTCGCACCATTGACAAGCAGGTTAGGAAATCGCCCTGGGAACATATCAGGCTCTTTAAGTGAATCGTCAAAGTTCAAACTCCACCTAACAGTGTCTTTTTCAAGGTCTCTCATAAGTTCCATAGCAAGAGGAGTAAGTCTAGCCTCGGTGTAACGCATGGCAGCAGGGCTATCTCCGTCAATAGAGCCAAAGTTTCCATGTCCGTCGACAAGAGGAGCACGAAGAACCCAATCTTGTGCCATTCTGCACATGGCATCATAGACAGAACTATCTCCATGCGGATGATATTTACCAAGACAGTCGCCCACTATTCTAGCCGACTTTCTGTGAGGCTTGTCTGGTGTTACGCCGAGTTCTAGCATAGAGTATAGTATACGACGCTGAACAGGTTTAAGTCCATCCTCAACACGAGGCAATGCTCTATCCATAACAACCGTTTCGGTATAAGGTATCATTGAGTCATGTAGCACCTCACTCATGCTCTTATATATTATACCCTTTTCTCCGTCATCGCCATTTGAAATAGAATCCTCAACGTTTTCTGTAATGTCATCTTCGTACTTCATTTTATCTTGCTCATAATTGTTATCGTTTTGCATAATTACTCCTAAATCTTATCTAAATTGATTTAACTTATTTTTGATATTTTTTTTATAATTTTGATGATTTTTTATAGTTTTTTATTGATTTTTTAGATTTTTTTTGCAAATTATCTCATTTTTTCAAGTTTTTACTGCTTTTTAAATTTTTCTTTGATTTTATATTTTGCCTTAAAATTTGCGTTTTCTTTTTTTTAATAGGTTTTACTTTTATATCTATTTATTTTATTTGTATTAACGTATTTCAACCTATTTTACATCCTTTTTATAGTTCTTATAGAACTCATCTTCACGGTCAAAGTTAGCATGCTCATTTATATATTTCTTTCTTGACTCAATGTCATCGCCCATGAGAGTGGTTACCATTTTTTCAGCCTCTGTTGCATCCTCTATTGTAACTTGTACAAGGCTTCGTTTCTCAGGATCCATAGTTGTCTCCCATAGTTGTTCGGCGTTCATCTCGCCAAGTCCTTTATATCGTTGCAAACTATATCCACGTCCAGCACGAGAAATAGCCTCAGGGAGTTCATAGTCCGAATAGACATACTCATTAAAGTCCTTTTTATAGACTCTATAAAGTGGTGGCAAACCTATAAAGACATGCCCGTCATTGATAAGTTCTCGCATATACCTGAAAAAGAATGTCAAGAGTATTGCCCTGATATGTGCTCCATCTTGGTCGGCATCGCTTAGGATGATAACTTTGTTATATCTTAGACTCGACAAATCAAAGTCCTCGCCTATACCTGTATTTAGTGCTGATATAATCGTCCTTATCTCCTCATTTGCTAGTACTTGGTCAATTCTCTTCTTCTCAGCGTTGAGCGGTTTGCCACGAAGTGGAAGTATTGCTTGAAAGCGTCTATCACGTCCCTGCTTTGCCGAGCCACCTGCCGAATCGCCCTCAACTATAAATAGTTCTGACTTTTCTCGATTTCTAGATGTTGCAGCGGCAAGTTTTCCTACAAGATTGAAATTTTCGGCTGAGTTTTTTGCACGGGTAAGTTCCTTTGCCTTTTTAGCCGCCTCTCTTACCTTCGCCGCTCCCTTTGCTTTATTTATGATAATCTCAGCAGTTTGAGAATGTTTTTTGTCTTGAAAATACTCGGTTAACTGTCTTATTGTCAAGTTTTCCACCAGCGTTTTAGCCTCTGGGTTGCCAAGTTTTGTCTTTGTCTGCCCTTCAAATTGAACATTGTTCATCTTGACATTGAGGACAACGGTTATACCCTCTCTAAAATCTTCGCCTAGTAGATTTTGCTCCTTTTCTTTTAGAAGATTTAAGTTTCTCGCTTGTTCGTTCATAATCTTAGTAAAGGCACTCTTAAACCCTGTCTCATGTGTACCACCCTCTATGGTTGGAATGTTATTAACAAAGGAGAAAGAGTTCTCTGTGTAACTATCAGTGTAGATAAAAGCCACTTCCAAATTAAAGTTTTTATCCTCAGCCTCAAAATAAACAGGCTTTGAAAATAATTTGTTTTTACCCTCAACTAGATAGTCGACAAAATCAGATATGCCACCCTCATAGTGAAAACTTTCCTCTCGCTCGCTGTTGAGGTCGACAAGTTTAATCTTCAACCCCTTGTTTAAAAAGGCGAGTTCTCTTGCACGTGAGCAAATCGTCTCAAAATTAAATTTTATATTGCCAAACATGTCGCTATCAGGTAAGAAGGCAACCTTTGTCCCTGACTTTGTGGTTTTGCCCACATACCTAAGCGGTTCTTTTACCACACCGCTGTGCATTTTTCCATCTTCATCCATATAGGAATGAAAGGAGATAAAATACTCTTTTTTATTTTTGTAAACTGTAACATTACACCATTTTGACAGGGCGTTTGTAACTGATGCACCCACGCCATGCAGTCCACCAGAGAATTTGTAATTTTCAGTATTAAATTTTCCACCAGCGTGCAGTGTGCTATATACAACCTCGACACCTGATTTGTGCAAAGTTGGATGTTCGTCAACAGGAATACCACGACCATTATCCTCGACAGTTGCCGAGCCATCGGTATTAAGTGTAATTGTTATTGTATCCCCATATCCGTTTGCAATCTCGTCAATCGCATTGTCAACAATCTCCCAAAGCAGATGGTGCATACCTTTTGAGCCTGTTGTACCTATGTACATACCAGGTCTAAGCCTAACCGCTTCAAGTCCTTCAAGAACCATAATATCTTTTGCGTCATAATTTTTCTCAGCCATAAATTCTCCTAAATTTCAATTATTCCCTTCTTATTATAACACAAAAAGTTATTTTTCACAATCAAATGCGTTGTATATTTGATAAGTATTTTTAAAAAGGCAAGTATATAATTTATTGTTCTTGCACGCTAAATCTGTAATTACAAAAAATTCTGCATAAATATACATTAGATTGGAAGTTTATTCAGTCTTAATAAATGAGGGTAAAATAAACTTTCAACTCACTTTTACCTAAAAAGCATAAAATTTTATAATATACATAATAATACAATAGGAGATTTTATGAAAACTATTGTCTTTACTGGTGGTGGAACTGCTGGACATATTTACCCAAATATTGCCGTGTACGAGCGTCTGAAAGAAGACTATTCTGCCGTTTACATAGGTGGCAGTGGCATGGAGAAAGATATAGCCAAAAAAGAAAATATCCCCTTTTATGAGATTGACACTGTTAAACTTGAAAGAAAATTTACTTCAAAAAATTTGCTTATACCTTTTAAACTTGTTAAAGCAATCTGTCAGAGCAAAAAAATTTTAAAAGAGATAAAACCTAATGTAATCTTTTCAAAAGGAGGCTTTGTATCCGTCCCTGTCGTTATTGCTGGCAAAAGCCTTAAAATACCTATTGTAAGTCATGAGGCTGACCTTACACTTGGGCTTGCAAACAAGATTATTTTAAGGTATTGCGATAAGATGTGTTGCACCTTTGAAGAAACTACAAAGCAAAGTGGCAAATGTGTTTTTACAGGTCTTCCGATTAGGCAAAAATTACTTAAAGGCAACATGAAAAACCTACCTTTTTATAAGAATATAGCAAAAGACAAACCATGTCTGCTTATAATGGGAGGCTCAACAGGGGCTAGGAAGATAAATAATATGGTACTAGAAAATATAGATAAACTCACTTCAAAATTTAATGTTATCCATATCACTGGCAAGCAAAAGGTTGAAAAGAAAAGAGTAAAAGGTTATTTTCAACTTGACTATGTAGATAACATCGGAGACTTTTTAGACCTTGCCGATATTGTTGTTTCACGTGCAGGTTCGGGTGCTATTCATGAAATTCTTGCAATGAAAAAGCCGATGCTTTTAATTCCTCTTTCAAAAAATATTTCACGAGGCGACCAAATAGAAAATGCCAAACTTTTTAATAGTCTTGGATATGCTGACGTACTGCAAGAAGAGGACTATGATAAGAATTTATTTTTAATAAAAATTGAAAATATATATAAAAATAGGCAAAAATATATAAAAAATATGTCGAAAACAATAAATTATGACGCTTGCGACAAAATTATTTCTATTATTAAAGAGATAGAAAAATAAAATTTTAAGAGTAATTTAGATATTTATTTGAGTATTTATTTACATTTAAAATATTTATTTCATTATTTTTATAATTTTCATATTGTTTTTTAATTATTTTTACTATTTTTCAATAAGTTAATGATTTTTTGATTTTTTTTTGATTATTTATCGATATTTTTAATATTTTTTATATATTTTTTTATTTTTTTTGATATTTTTTATTAATTTCGGTTTATTTATTTTTAAAAAGTTTTTGAATTTGAGGATAGCCATAACCCTCTAAATTTCTGTTATAAGAAATAGGCTTACAACAAGAAAGCAACGCCCTCTTCACCTCAATTGGTTTTAGGTCTTTTTTATATTCAAGTAAAAGTGCACAAAGACCTGCCACCATAGGCGTTGCTACCGACGTCCCGCTAAGAGAGGTATATGGTTTATTTATGCCACACGAGACTATGTCAACAGAAGGCGCTACTAGGTCTGGCTTATATCTTGAAAACGCTGGGCCACGGGAAGAGAACTCGGCGACCTCAAAAAAACTCTCATCAAAAGAATCAACATCAATTCTGTTGTCATCAAAGCCACCTACTGTGATTATATGACTAGACACACCAGGACTTTTAATTGTTTGAAATTCAGGTCCACTATTTCCTGCCGCCGCAACTACAACAATACCCTCTTTCCAAAGAGCCTCAGCGCCTGACATAATAGGGTCGTTAAAGCCCAGCGGATCACTTCCAAAACTCATACAAACTATATCGATGTCATAATCTTTATGATTTATGTAAACCCACTCCATCGCATTCAAAATCTTGTCAGCAGTCGCCTCACCTCCACCATTTAACGCTTTTAGTGAAACAATATTTGACTTTGGAGCGATACCACTATACCTGCCACCAGATAGTGCACCACTACCACTGCACACCCCAGCAACAAAAGTACCATGTCCGTTATCATCATAAGGAAAAGGTTTACCACCTACGAAATCTTTGAAATACTTTATCCTTTTCTCGCCTATACAAAAGTCGCCATGTTCTATTATCCCAGTATCAATAAAGGCTATTGTCTTGCCTAAACCTGTCAGCGAAAAGTCCTCAACCTTCAATATCTTCTTTGCTAAATTCATAAGTGTCGAGGCGGTAGATACAGATGATATAAACTGCACCTGACTTAAATTTGACAGACTTGAAATTTGCTTTTTGGTCGCAAGAATGCGAAAAGATTTTATGAATAAATATTCATTTAAAATCTCTATTTTTCTATTCTTTAATATATTTTTAAGTCTTATGTAATCATACGCCTTGACTATAACCTCGCTGACTTTACTGTCCGACATGTTGCTGACAATGCTCAATAATTTTTTATCTATTTTGTAATCAATCATTTTAAACTTTCAAGTATCCTTTTCATGTTTTGATAATTCTCTTCGCCTAAGCCTGCTCTCATTCCGTCAAGCATGTTTTCAAGTTTGCTATAAGAAAATGTTCCCTCTGCCTTTTGTCGATTTACCTCTTTGAAAAGTTCTTGGCTAAGTTCGGAGGAAGAAAGGTCTTTGTACTGATTGTACTTTGACATTATATCTTGCTCGCTTAACCCCTCTTTATTACTGTTAGTTTGCCTATTTTTGCCGTCATCTTGAACGTTACTTTTATAATCTGAAAGTCTCATAATCTCTCCTATATTTCAATATATGTAAAATGCAAATAAACTTTACCAAATTTATCAACTTTAACAAAAATCATGAATAAACTTTAATATGGATAATTCTTTTTTGGAGGTTTTAACAAAACTTTTTGGTGGGACAATGAATAACCCTTCTACTTCCACACAATCTTTTTCAAGGGAAAATAACGCAAACAACTATTACCCTGGCGAAATTCACACGCAGTCCGCCACGCAAGAGCACTCGCAAAATAACTATAACTCGCAATCCTTCCAAGGTGGCATAAATCAATACAATTACAGTCAAAACAGTGATTTCAATCAAAATTATAATCAAACTAACACCCAAAACAGTCAAACGCAAAACAACTCATTTTCCAACCAAAACCCCTTTTCAAACCTCTTTAATAATTCTAACCCCCAACTTATGAATATGCTTCTCTCTATGATGGGAGGAAAAAACTTATCCTCACTGAGTGATATAATGTCAAATCAAAACACGGATAGCAAAAACGAGAAATCAACCTCACCACCGCCAAAAGACGATATAATTCTTTAAATTTGTTTTTATGTTATAATTCTTTGAATTTGTTTTTTGTAATACTTTGAACTTATTTTTATATAAGTAATATTAAAAATCTACTTTAAGAGCATAAATAAAATTTAAGAGCATAAATAAAAAACTCTACCTGTGGAATGCCACTAAAAGTAGAGTTTGTTTCATTAACCTTTTTAAAAGCGTGTTTTTATATACAGCCATTTATGAGAAATAAAGGTCATTTATTTCATTTTTTTCTTTAATTGTTGCATAATGTTTTCTTTGTTTAATTCCTTCTCATCTTCGCTGAGACTATCGACAACGGAGCCATACTTGAAATAGATTTTGCGTTTACAAAGCGAGTTTGCAATCTCTTCCTTAGTTGTCGCAACTATTAAAGTTGTCTTTTTGGTCTTTAACTCCTTAATTAACGAAAAAACCACCTCTTTTGTAGGCTGACTAATCTTATCAAATATGTTATCTATCATTAAAAGTTCGAGATTACCTCTAAGAGTGAGTCTTATCAATGAAAGCACATATTTTTCTTCAAGAGTGAGGTCCTTAATCTTAGTATCCTTTATCTTTTCAAGCGAATACTCAATTATGGTATGATTTATTTTATTTTCTATTTCTTTATCGGTAAGTTCCCACCCCTTCAAAATATATCTAAAATTTTCATAGACCGATTTCTTTTCCAAGAAAACAGGCGATGCTGGTACATATCCAGCATTTATATCGGTCTTGTAGTTTAGTTTATCAATAGGGATATCCTTGATATAAATCTCCCCTTTTGTAATCTTTTCAAGTTTAGCAAGTGCCCTAAGTAGACTTGTCTTTCCGCTCTCGTCCTCGCCAACAAATGCCACACTTTCTCCGCTCGCAATATTGATATTAATATCGTAAAGAGCATAGAACTCTCGTGTATACCTTAAAAATAGATTTTTAATTCTAATCATAGCGACCTCTTTAAATGAAAATAAATTTTCTTATACAATTTGTTTACAATAATATATTACTATAAAAACAAAAAAAATAAAAGCAATTTTTTGCCTTTATTTAATTTTTAATGTAAACTGGTCGCAAATAGGCTCACTTCCCACCAAAATTTGCCCACTCTCTTCACTGTTTTGCTCAACATCTCCAACCACGACTCTGAAAGTTATGTCAATATCTCCGTCATAGTTAAATAGATAGGTTTTTCCAACTGCGTCAGCGAACTTTTCAAACGTCTCTTCTCCCTCACGTCCTTTCGCCTTTGCAATCAAACTTGTAAGCGAATACCACTCATCATAGTCGTCTATTTCAAGAGTTAACTTTTCTTGATTTTCCTCCCAAAAGGTTATATCACAGATTTCACTAAATTTTATCTGCACATCGACATACTTATCTTCAAGCCTTTTATCGTTAAGAAAATTTATTCGCACACCATAGTTTTCACTGCCAGCCGAGGTTATCTCGCTAATAGTCGCACATTGTAACAACGTAGAGTCTTCACATGCGGTAAAGAACAAAAAAGACATCCATATTATTAACACAACTAAAAGATATTTAAACTTTGTTTTTGCCATACACGCCTCACCTATTACTATTGTTGACATAATAGATAAGATTTAGACACATTTTTATTATGTTTCTTGCAAAAAATCAGTATTTGTTACATTATGCCATTGTTCTTTTAAAAGTATTCCGTTTAATTTTGCATTTTGTACAAAGTCTTCTATGTTTATATATAATTGCTTTTCATTGGTTTGTATGTTCAACAATTCTATTTTTTTATTTTTATCATCGTACAAAACGCCATATCTTGTGTTGTTTAAAGTAAATTCAACTTCTCCATAATTATTGTACGCTTCAATAAAATCATTGAAATTTGCTAGTGTAGCAGAGCCTCCATTATCATATTGCCTTATAGCGTTAAGCAAAGAAGGAATATTTCTAATACCTGGGACATTTGGATGTTGATAAGATTCTTCTGATTGCAACCAACCGCAATTAGGGCAAGCATTACTATTGCCATATTTGTCTATTTCGATCATATTCTTACAAACATCACATTTCACAAATCTTTTAATTTCCTTTTCCATTTTCTCTCCTTTAACAAAAATTATTATCAACTGCGGAATGTTCTTTGCTTCTTTGTGGTCCTTTGATACTATCCAAATGCCAATAATGGTCATGCGGGCGAGGATAGCCATGATTATAATCTCTATTATGAATAACCCAGCAATCTGGGCCATACCATCTTTGTTGAATTAGTTCTCCTTTGTAATTGTATAAATCTACTCGAACGTTAGGCTTTTTGTATTTACGTGGTAAGCTTCCCAATTTCCCGACTTCTTTTTCAATTCCATTGCTTGGTTTACACATTCCCATTATAGCACCTCCTGTGGCAAAATTTCAAAATTTTTTGAAATTATTTCTCCGCTAAGGGAGGCATTAAATAAGACAAATTATGGGGCAATAAAAAAAGATAGCGTTTGCTACCTATTTTTGTCAAAAGGCGTTTTGTATATGATTTATCTCGTCGCCTAAAATCTCTATTACATCAAATCTACATTGAGGAATTTCTTTGCATTTTATTAAGTACCCCTCTGCAACTAGCCTTATTTTTCTCTGTTTTCTTGCGTCTACCGCCTCGCTTGGCAGTCCATACTGCTTTGTCTGTCTCGCTTTAACCTCAATAAAGACTAGGCAGTCCTTTTGCCTTGCAATTATATCAATCTCGCCAACTTTGTTTTTATAATTTGTTTCAACTATCTTATATTTATTCTTTTCGAGGTATTTTATAGCGGAATACTCTCCCTTTCCCCCTTTTACCTTATTAAATACTTTCATTTTATTCCTTAATCAAGTGTTATTCTGCCTATGCGTCCCTTTCTAAAATCGTCTAGGATAGCAAATGCTGTTCTTGTCTCGTCGAGTTCATTCTTAGAAAGAATATATCCCCTCTTCTTAGCAATTGCCTCAATTGTAAGTTCATTGCCAAAGCGAGATACAAGAAGATTATGATAGTTTTTATCTGCCTTTTTCAAAAACTCCTCAGCAAGTTCTACAATATCCGCAACAATGTCATCTTTGATACTGCCGACAAACAGCAGGTTCTTTGCAATATCTTGATTTTCAAGGTTAGGATAGAGCGTGCCTGGTGTGTCGCATAGTTCTATATTGTCGCCTATTGATAGCCACTGCGTCGTCTTAGTAACCCCTGGTCTATTGCCTACATTTGTCTTTGCCTTTCCGCAGAGATTATTGACAAGCGTGCTTTTCCCAGAGTTTGGCACACCAACCACAATTGCTCTGACAACCGTCTTGATACCCTTTGCTTTTGCTTTTTCAATCTTATCCTTTGCAAGAGATAAAAGTTTTGTCCTTATCATTTTACTTGCACCTGACATTGTGCTGTTTAAAATAACAAAGTCGCTCCTCTCCCCCTTAAAGTCTTTTGCAATTTCTTTCACCCTTGTCTCGTCTGCAAGGTCTATTTTGTTAAATACGTAGAGAATTGGCTTTCCGCTTGCAAGCCTTGATAAACTTGGATTTACGCTCGACAAAGGAGCACGACTATCAAGCACATAGATGATAACGTCGCACCTAGACAAGTTTTCTTTTATCTCTCGCAGAGCCTTTTTCATATGCCCAGGGAACCAATTTATTTTCATACGTCTATCCTTTTTTATATTTTAAGTTTATGAATTTTATAATCACAATTGTAGGTATTAAAATTTGCTGTATTTAGATATGAAACAATAAAAACCTTAATTTAGCCATAAAATATTATTTTTTATAACTAATACCATAAAAGCCATTTACTATTCAAAAGTTATAAAAATTTTTGGGCGGATAAGTTTAAAAATTATATAATTTGCAAAAAACAATAGAAATTATATTTTTGAGTAAAACATAATAAATGATATTCTTGCCTCTATCGACTTTCATTAGTCTTTATCTAAGTCTGGACGAATAAGTTTCGTCCTCTCCTTCGACGCCTTACGCCTAAACCTCTCAATCTCTTTATGGTTGCCAGACAGCAAGACCTCTGGCACTTTATATCCCATAAAGTCGGCTGGGCGTGTGTACTGCGGATATTCAAGCCCGCCACAAGAAAAACTCTCTTCTAAAAGGCTCTCTTGACTTATAACTCCCTCAATAAACCTACTTAGGCAGTCTATTATTACCATGGTTGGAAGTTCGCCACCTGTAAGCACATAGTCGCCTATTGAAATTTGGAGAGGATTGAAGATTTCACATACTCGCTCATCGATGCCCTCATAATGTCCGCAAATAAATATAAGATGTTCCTCTTTTGACAGCGTTTTGGCAATTTGTGAAGTTAGAGTTGTTCCGCTTGGCGAAGGAAATATTATTTTTGAGTTTTCTCTTTTCACGCTCATAACACTATCGTAAATAGGTTGCACGCTCATAAGCATACCAGCACCGCCACCGAATGGATAGTCATCGCATTTTTTATGCTTATCTTTTGAAAAATTGCGGATATCAATGACGTTGATTTTGATAATTCCGCTTTCCTGTGCTCTTTTAAGTATGCTGGAATTCAGATAGGAAAAACTCTCTGGAAAAAGCGTCAAAATGTCTATAATCATATTAAGACCTCTTTAATCTTTTCGCTGTCTGCAACAAGGCTGTCGCCCTGTCTGTAAAAGACATCTTCTACATATGGCACTTCTACCCTTCTGCCCTCTTTTTCCATAACAAATATATCGCATGAGCCATAATTGATTACGTCAAGTATTTGACCGACAAGAGCACCTTTATTATCGTATACAACCATGCCGATAAGGTCATCAATCAAAAACTCATCCACATTTTTGCTCTCTTCAAGCAAATTCTTGTCAATTTTTATAGATTTATTGCGTAAAGCCTCAGCGTCATTACGAGTATTGACGCCCTTAAATTTAATATATAAAAAATCTTGTCTAAGAGAGATATTATCAATCTCCATAGTCTTTTCGCCTACAATTACATTTTTTAATGATTTAAAAACAGCAAGGACATTTGTAAAAGGCTGAGCTTTAACCTCCCCTTTTATGCCTTGCGGTTTTAAAATTCTTGCTATTTCAATCACACTATTCTCCAATCTTTACGACAACTCTTTTGTGCTGTCTTGAAGATATTGAATTTACAATAGACCTTATGCTTGAAGCAACTTTACCAGCCTTGCCAATAACTCTACCCATATCGTCTTCTGCAACAAATACATGGATTATGGTTGTACCATTCTCTTCTTCCTCAGTTACTTTGACGCTGTTTTCATCAATAACAAGATTTTTTACAATGTACTCTACGAGTTCTTTCATTTTTACTCCTTAGTTGTCTATATTTTAGACCTTTTACCTTCTAATAATGAGAAATTTTAGTTTGCTATTTTAGGTAGTATCCCACAAAAATTTCTCAAAAGTCTTTAATAAACTTACTCTTGATTAAAAGATAAATTTATTTGCTTTTCTTTTCAATAACGCCACTTTTTACAAGAATTTGTCTTGCTGTATCAGTTGGAGTTGCACCATTTTTTAGCCATTTTGTTGCTTTTTCGTTGTCTATGTTGATAGTAGCAGGGTCAGTGAGTGGATTGTAAGTTCCGATAATGTCAATGAACTTTCCATCTCTTGGTGCTCTTGAATCAGCAACAATAACTCTGTAAAAAGGTGATTTTTTATCTCCCATTCTTGTAAGTCTAATTTTAACTGCCATTTTTTCCTCCTTTATAAATTTATATCTTGTCGTCTGCGACGGGATATACTAAAACATTTTTCTGAACTTTCCGCTTTTCATTTGCTTCATAAGTTCTTTCGATTGTTCAAACTGCTTGATAAGTTGATTTACCTGTTGAACGCTTGTTCCACTACCCTTTGCAATTCTCTGTCTTCTTGACGCCTTGATAATGTCAGGGTTGCGACGCTCTTGCACTGTCATTGACTGAATTATAGCCTTGTTGACTGTCATTTGATTTTCGTCGATGTCAAGATTTTTTATCTTACCGCTTATGCCAGGTATCATAGATAAAATATCCTTGATGCTACCCATTTTCTTGACGCTTTCAATTTGAGACAGATAGTCCTCAAAGGTAAAGGAATTTTCTTTAAATTTCTTTTCGAGTTCCTTTGCTTGTTCTTCGCTTACCGCCTCTTGTGCCTTTTCTATTAGAGATAGCACGTCGCCCATACCTAGTATTCGGCTGGCTATTCGGTCAGGATAGAAAGGTTCAATATCTCCAATCTTCTCGCCAACCCCTGTAAACTTGATAGGCTTGCCTGTAATTGCCTTGATTGACAAAGCAGCACCACCTCTGGTATCTCCGTCAAGTTTGGTTAAAATTATACCGCTTATGTCAAGGTCATTATTGAAAGCCTGGGCAACAGTAACAGCATCTTGACCAGTCATAGCGTCAACAACAAGCAGTATTTCTGTTGGAGAGACCTCTTTCTTGATATTTTTAAGTTCGTCCATCAACTCTTCATTGATATGAAGTCTACCTGCTGTGTCTATTATGACGGTATCATAGCCCTGTTTTTTAGCATGCTCGACAGCCTGTTTTGCTGTTTTTATAGGATTTTGCGAGCCTTTTTCAAAGACATCAACGTTTGCTTGCTTGCCTACCACCTGCAACTGATTGATTGCCGCAGGTCTATAAATATCGCAAGCCACCAAGAGTGGTCTTTTACCTAATTTTTTGAGATGAGCACCAAGTTTTGCACACATGGTGGTCTTTCCAGCACCTTGAAGTCCGCACATCATGATTATTGTTGGCGGAGAAGGCGAAACAGAAAGTTTTTGATTGTTTGAGGACATAAGAGCAACAAGTTCATCTCTAACAATCTTGATAACTTGCTGAGCAGGTGTGAGACTTTTTAAAACCTCATCGCCAACAGCCTTTTCTGATACATTTTTTACAAAGTCCTTTGCCACCATATAGTTGACGTCGGCTTCAAGCAAGGCAATTCTAACCTCTCGCATTGCTTCCTTGATTTCAAGTTCGGTTAGTCTTCCCCTCTTTGTCAGTTTAGAAAAGATATGGTTAAACTTGTCAGATAACGATGAAAAAAGTGCCATCAATCCTCCTTTTTGCCTTTTAAGAGTTGACTTTTAAGTAAGAAAATCTCTTTCTCATAACTTTCACTCTTTTCCAGAAAGCCAAGTTCACTCTCATAGAGATTAAGTTTATCTTCGCCCTTTGTAATGCTATCTTTGACCGCCTGCCTAGATATATTTAAATTCTGAGCAATTTCACTTAAAGTCAAATCGTCAAAGAGGTATGATTTTAAAACCTCCTTTTGACCTTTGCTTAAAAGATTTCCATACAGGTCAAAGAGTTTAGACAATCTAAAATTTTCTTCAACTCTCATATCATATCCTTGTAAAGCATTTTTACTTTACTTTGTAAGTATAGCACCTATTTTTCTATAAATCAAGTGTTTTTTTAAAATTTTATTAATTTTAACCAAATTAAAGTTTAAAATAATAAAAAATATATTAAAATAGATAAAAACAAATCCTAAATCAAAAAAATTTTCCTAAATCAAAAAAAATTCCTATGTTTAAAATAGGAATTTTTGTTTTTAATATAAATTTTAAATCTAAGCCAATATTAAGTTATAATCCAAGGTCAATCGGCTCTCCACTTGCTATATCTATAATCTGCAAATCTCCACTTGAATAGGTGGTATTTTCAGGAGCAATTACGATAAGGTTTAGGCTTGTACAACCTTGTAAGATTGTTGTTCCTATTTTATTTACCGTACTTGGCAAGGTTAGAGTTTTTAGTGATGTTAGCCCGCTAAACGCATTATTGTCAATTGCAGTTACCACATAACTCTCGCCCTCATAGACCACACTTTCTCCTATTGCTATTGTCTCGATATTTTCATCAGTAACGCCGAGAACGATAAGGTTATTGCCCTCAATGACTGCAAACAAGAGGTTATTTTGTTCAAAACTTCCCTCTCCAACAAAGATACGCTCGCTATAAGAGGTTAGAGTACTCCTATAATCATCCACACTTTGCTCTGGCACATATATACAGATTGTATCTGGATTAGGTAAGCCCATATATTCAATATTTACAACCTCTTCGCCATAGAAAATTACAGAACTCAAATTATTGTTTTGGTTAAATGCCGAACTTCTTATATTCTCAATATTCCCTTCAAAAACTAGGCTTGTTATATCATTTCCAAAGAAAGCATTTTGCTCAATCTCTTTTAGAGATGACGGAAATACAATCTCTCCTGTAAGAGAGGAATCTGAAAAACTATACTCTCCTATCCTTTCAAGATTTTCCCCTGAGAAATCCATTGTTGTAAGTCCGCTATTTGTGAAAGCATAGTCTTCAATATATCTTAATGAACTAGGAAAAGAGATTGTTTGAAGAGAGGAGCATGAGTTAAAGGCATTGTCATAAATTGTATGAAGAGAAGAGTTATCCTCAAAACTTACCTGAGACAGAGCACTGCATCCTGAGAAACAATACTCGCCTATTGTCAAATACTGAGAAGGAATAAGCACACTTTCAAGTGCCTCACATCCTCTAAAAGTTTGCGCTGACAATCCTACAAGTTGAGTATTCTGAGTTAAGTCAACACTTTCAAGAGAGGAATTTGCAAAAGCCCCCTCGCTTAAACTCACTACATTATCTGGAAGAGTAAGAGTTGTAAGTCCTGCTCCGTCAAAAGAAAATCTTCCTATTGATGATATTTTGGAAAAATCAAATTCAGCAAGGCTCTCGTTTCCTCGAAAGGCATATTGACCGATTTCAATGTTTGAGCCCTCTATTTCTACACTATTTAGACTTGCACAACCGTCAAATGTATTATCTTCAATTTTTGTTATAGAAGATGGAATATTTATAGATTTAAGACTTGTACAACCTGCAAAGGCACTCTGCCCAAGGCTTTCAAGAGTCGAGCCCTCAGCAAAAGTTACCTTTTCAAGCATTTGACAATTTGCAAAAGCATTTGCTCCTATTATTTTGACAGAGGCTGGCACTTCAAGGCTTGTAATATTGTTTCCATTATAGGCATTTGATGTTATCTCCACTATTCCCTCTGGCAATTGACCGTTTGTCGTGCCTGCAATCAAAGTACTTGTCTCGCTTTCGATAAGGGCACTTCCGTTATATGAATAATAAATATTATTTAGAGAAGAAACGTTGATACTTGCAAGATTTTCACCTACAATATTTCCCTCGCCTACATCAATAATCTTTTCGGATATGGTTATCTCTGTGAGGTCTAATCCGCTTAGAGCGTTGTCGTCAATCTTGTACACTTGATAGGAGACATTTACAATAGACGGCAAAGTCAATGTGCTTTCTTGAAAACTATCAACTCCTGTTACAGTGGCAAGATGTGCCTCGTTAAAGAGGGTGTATGTTAGGCTTCCATCTGAGTATGACCTACTTGTTTGGTTGAAAAGTGCAATATAGTTTGCCTCATCATTAAGCGAAAGTGTTATGCTTGAATCTTCGGAAATAACTATATTGCCAAAGATATCTCCTCTTGCCCAGCCCATAAAGGTTACTGAGGAATTAGGATAAGCATTTATTGTAACTGTATTGTCGCCCTCAGATACCACTGTGGTGATAGTACCCAGTCTATCATCATTCACGGTGATATTATCAAATTCTGACGACTCTTCACCCTTTGCAAAGACAAAAAAGTAAAGGCAAAGTCCTACTCCAACAAGCAAGACTAGTGCAAGAAAGAAAATCATAAAAGCCTTGCCATTTAGTTTTCTCTCGTCTGTCCCCTCTTGATAATAGTCATTATAATCATTATTGTAATCACTATGGCCATGGTCTTTCTTTTTCTTGTCTTTTTTCTTACCCTTAGTCTCACCTCTAAATTTGGCTATCGCTTCATCTATCGCCTCTTTGTCATAAACATAATCTTCATCAGACATCTTAGAGTTTTTATCTTCTGCCATTTCTCCTCCTAATTTAATTCAAGTATAGTATAATTTTTAAATAAAGTCAATATGTAGAAAATATTTTACTAATATATATATAATGCCCTATATCTACAATTTTTATTTATCCAAGTAGACTCACTATCACATAGTTACTAACTCCATAATATTTCGGATTGAGAAAAATTCTGTCATTTTCATTAAAAATTATCTTTTTTTCTAAAAAATTAGTGTAATTTTCATTATTTTCTATAAAATAACCTAATTTTTCTAAATATTTAAGGTCAACTCCGAGATTACAACGTAGTCCTAGCATCAGTCTTTCCTCGATAAGTTGCCTTTTGTCAAGGACTTCTTTTAGTGCTAGTTTATGGCTATAATAGTCTTTAAAATTATTCGCATTTGCTAGGCGGACGCCATTTACATAGGAATGTGCCGAAAGTCCAAATCCTATATAATTATCTCCTCGCCAATATTTTAAATTATGTTTGCTTTCATAGCCCTTAATTGCAAAATTTGAGATTTCATACTGTAAAAATCCTCTTTTTTGTAAAAATGAAGCACCTTTTTGATATATTTCAGCGCTCTGGTCGTCGTCTGGTAAGATAAAAGGACTTTTTCTTGCCATGTCTGCAAGAGGCGTCTTGTCCTCAACCTGCAACATATATGCCGAAATATGTTTTACTCCTATATCAACAACTTTTTTTAGGTCAAAAATAAATTCTTCTGGCTCTTGACGAGGCAAGCCAATCAAAAAATCACAACTTATATTATCAAAATGTTTGTGCGATATCTCAATAGCATTGAGAGCCTGCTCGGCACTATGCAATCTACCTATAAAGGACAACTGACTATCTTGAAGAGACTGCACTCCTATTGACAATCTGTTTATACCAAGTGCTCTATACCCTTTAATTTTATCTTCATCTAGCGAATTTGGATTACACTCAATTGTAATTTCATTATCTTTTTGCAAGTCAAATTTTTCTTTTATAGCATCTAAAATTTTTTCAATATTACCACTATCAAACAAACTAGGCGTACCGCCACCTATATAAATGGTGTCAATTTTATGTAAATCGTCCTTTTCAAAAATCTCATTCTTGGGTAATTTGCCCTCATCAAAGTCCTTTATTTCTCTAATTAAAGCCTTAAAATATCTATCTTTTTCTTCTAAATTTGTAAAGGAAGAAAAGGCACAGTAGTTGCATTTTCGCTCGCAAAAAGGTATATGCACATAAATACCATTCATATTTTCTCCTATTGTAATTATTTTTAATATTTTTTGTGTTATTTTATTTTAGTTTTTACCCTATTATTTAATTGTTTTTAGTATTATTTATTTTTTCAACTTTTCATAGTAAAGTTATCTTTTATGAAAATAAACAATTTTTAGTGGATTTTTTATATTTTTTTTGACTTTTTCGTTTTTTTTGATATTTCTTTGTTTTTTAATGATTTTTATTGTTTTTAATTCAATATTTTTACTTGTCCTCATCGTCAAGTTTAAGAATTGACATAAATGCCTCTGATGGTATTTCGACAGAACCTATCTTTCGCATACGTTTTTTGCCTTCCTTTTGTTTTTCAAGGAGTTTTCGTTTTCTTGTTATATCTCCGCCATAGCACTTAGCAAGCACGTCTTTCCTCATAGCAGAAACAGTCTCTCTCGCAATAATTTTACTACCAATAGCCGCCTGCAAAGGCACTTCAAAAAGTTGTCTGGGTATAATTTTTTTGAGTTTTTCAGTCAATGCTCGCCCTCTTTGGTATGCCTTATCTTTATGGACTATCAATGAAAGTGCATCACACCTCTCGCCATTTAGCAAAATATCAACTTTGACAAGGTCGCTCTTCTGATAGCCTGCAAGTTCATAGTCAAGGCTGGCATATCCCTTAGTCCTACTCTTTAAACTGTCAAAAAAGTCATAAATAATTTCGCCAAGTGGTAAGGTATAATTGACCTTTACCCTATTCTCATCAAGGTAGGTTAAATCCTTGTAAACTCCTCGTTTATCTTGACAAAGTTCCATAATAGCACCTACAAATTGAGGTGGAGTGAATATTTCTGCTTTGACAACTGGCTCTTCAATATAATCTATCTCGGTTGGCGATGGCAAAGATGAGGGATTTGAAAGTTCTATCATCTGCCCATCTGTCTTATGAACATGATAATATACGCTTGGTGCAGTGGTTATAATATCAAGGTTAAATTCTCTCTCTAACCTTTCAGTGATTATTTCAAGATGCAACAGTCCTAAAAAGCCACACCTAAAACCATAGCCTAGTGCCTGAGATACCTCTGGCTGAAATTCAAGGGAGGCATCATTTAATTTCAATTTTTCAAGAGCGTCTTTAAGTTCACCATATTTTGCTCCATCAACTGTAAATATACCACAAAAGACCACAGGCTGAACCTTCTTATAGCCAGGTAGTGCCTCATTTATAGGGTCAGAAAAACTTGTGATAGTATCTCCCACCTCGATATCACTTAAATTCTTTATAGAACCAGCAAGATAGCCTACATCTCCTGCCAAAAGTTGCTCGCATGGTTTTGCAAACGGAACAAAGACGCCCACCTCTGTAACATCAAACACCTTGCCTGTATGCATCATCTTTATCTTGTCGCCTACCTTGACATTGCCGTCAAAGACACGTATGAGGCATATTGCACCTTTAAAGTTGTCATAATAACTATCAAAAATTAAACATTTAAGTCTACCATTCTCGTCTCCCTTGGGAGAAGGAAATTCTTTAACAATCATTTCAAGGACTTGTTCTATATTTAAGCCGTCTTTTGCAGAAATGCAAGGAGCGTGCATAGCAGGAATGCCTACTACATCCTCAATTTCTTTTTTGACCTCTTCTGGTCTTGCAGATGGCAGGTCTATCTTATTGATAACAGGAAGCACTTCAAGATTATTGTCTATTGCTAGATAGGCGTTTGCCAGCGTCTGAGCCTCAACACCTTGCGATGCGTCAACTATAAGAATAGCCCCCTCACAAGCAGCCAGCGACCTGGAAACCTCATAGGTAAAATCGACGTGTCCAGGGGTGTCAATTAGGTTGAGTTCATATCTCTCTCCCTCAAAATCATACAACATCCTAGTAGGAGTAAGTTTGATTGTTATCCCCTTTTCTCTTTCAAGGTCCATGCTATCAAGCAGTTGGTCTTGCATATCACGCTTGGCAAGAGTACCTGTTTTCTCTATAAGTCTATCAGCAAGAGTTGACTTTCCGTGATCAATATGAGCAACTATACAAAAATTTCTTATCTTCTTAATTCTTTCCATTTTAAAATTATAATAAAAAATAAAAAAGAAATCAATATATTGTCCTAATTTATTAAAAAATGATTATATTTTTATTTCTTTTTAATAATTTTTAGTCTTTTAATAAAATTTACTTCTATTAAACTTTAATTTATTTGCATTTTGGAAATTGTTATGTTATAATATTAAAAATAAATATGCTTGCCAAAATTTGTTGAATTTTGTCGTAAATTGTCTTTATCTTGCATATTTTAATAAAAATGTCAAATTATATTGTTAAGGTGGTAAATATGGATATTTTTGATTCTTGGCTTGTTCAAACTCCTATCGCTCATCGTGGCTTGCATGACAAACAACACCCAGAAAATTCTCTTTCTGCCTTTCAAAGAGCAATTGATGAGGGCTATCCCATTGAACTTGATGTTCAGTTGATTGCTGACGGTACAGTTGTCGTATTTCATGATGATTGTCTTTCAAGAGTAACCGACAATGATGGTTATATAAAATTCTTAAACAAGTCTGACCTTGATATGCTCTATTTGAAAGACAGCAAGGAAAAAATACCTACTTTTGAAGAGGTATTACAATTGGTTGATGGCAAAGTCCCTCTTCTTATAGAAATTAAAAATCAAAGCAAAGTTGGCGACCTTGAAAGAAAAGTAATTGAAATGCTAAGAAATTATAAGGGAGACTATGCTGTGCAGTCTTTTAACCCTTATGTACTTGAATATTTTTATAAACACGCACCAGAAATTTGGAGAGGTCAACTTGCTGGTTTCTTTAAAGGCGAAAAACTTGCCTTCTTTAAAAAATTTGCACTCAAAAGGATGTTGCTAAATAGCAAGATTTCAAAGCCGAACTTTATAAACTATGAGGCAAAACGTGTCCCTAACAGATTTTTAAGAAAATACAAAAAATTGCCACTGCTTGTTTGGACGGTTACAAGTCAAAGCGAATATTTAAAAGTAGTTAAACATTGCGACAATGTAGTGTTTGAAGGGTTTGAACCAAAGATATAAATTGGTGGGGCAACACATATTGGTGGGGCAACAAAACATTTTAAAATAAAATTGTAAGGTTTATGCTTACAATTTTATTTTAACTCCTTACGGAGAACACGGGCACGGCTCACTATATGAGCCTAACCGTTAATGTTTTGTTTCCCCTCCCAAGCCCCCTTCACCACCTAGAAAATTCCTCTGGAATTTTCGTCGTAATTTGGAGCCTTAAAGGCTATATTTTTATGTGAATATTCTTTACACTACTTAATCGCCGAACATTTTGTTTATTAACCTAAGTTTAAGAGAAATATTATTTGCTTTTTATATCTCACTTTATTGGATAATGATCCAAACTAAGTTTGGTCGTCAAACATTTGGTTTGAGAGCGGAAATAATGTTTGTATTTACAGTAACCTTGGTCGGACAGTCGTCAAACATTTGGTTTGAGAGCGGAGATAATGTTTGTGTTAAAGATATATTAAATCGGACAGTCGTCAAACATTTGGTTTGCGCCAAGCGTTAGGCTTGCAAGTAGGTTACCATTTTTATACCATATCTCTTTTCATCAACTACCTCAAAAGGCGAATAGTCAAATTCATCTTTTTTATTATGTTCGCATACTATAATGCCACCATCAGCCAAAAGATTGTTTTCATATATCCTTTTTAAACAGTCTTCATAAACTCCACTCGCATAAGGAGGATCAAGTAAAATGACATCAAAATTCTCACCTGCAAGTTTCTCTATCGTCTTTTCATAACTCGCCTTATACACCCTACCCTCAATATTAAGTTTGCTTAGGTTTTGTTTGGTTAGCCCTATCGAGCGAACATCTTTGTCAGCAAAGACCACCTCTCTTGCCCCTCTGCTTATGGCCTCAATGCCGAGTGCACCCGTCCCACAAAAGAGGTCTAGCACCTTTGAGTTTGGTAAGATAAAATTAAGTTTATTAAAAATCGCCTGCTTGACTATGTCGGCAGTAGGCCTAATATGAGCAAACTTGTTTTCTATTAAAACTCTTCCCTTAAATTTACCAGCAGTAACTCTCATAATAATAGTATAGCATTAATTCCCATTTAAGTAAAATAAAAATTTAAAAATCTATTATCTCTAAAATACTAAAAGATCATAACAAGTTTGATTTTTCTTGCTTGCAAACACATTAAAAATGCTTCTTCCCTGTCCTACTTGCCAGCACATATCTTTAATCAATCACACAAAGTGCCTATTTTTCATAAATTGATTGTTGTAAGGAGGAATAATGCAAAAAGTAAAAAATATCTCTATCTTCATTGTAGCCCTACTTATTATGCTTGTAGCAAGTTTAATGTTTGTTGGCTGTGGTGAAAATGAAAATCAAATACGCCTAAACGAAGTAACTCATAGTATTTTCTATGCTCCACTTTATGTTGCTTATAATTTAGGCTATTTTGAAGATGAAGGACTAGACGTTACAATTGAAAGTGCAACTGGTTCTGACGCCTCTATGACTGCACTACTTAGCGGAAGTGCTGATATAGTGCTTGTAGGTCCTGAAACGGTGGTGTACTCACAAGGCACGCAAGACAGTCCTATCATATTCGGTCAACTGACACAAAAAGATGGTTCTTTTATAGTATCTCGGGACAAAATTGAAGATTTCACACTTGATGATTTAAAAGGTACGACTATCATTGGTGGTAGACAAGGCGGTATGCCTGCTATGACACTTGAATACATCATAGAAGAGGCAGGGATGACAATCGGCACTGATACTGCTAGTGGTGAGGTAAATCTTAGAACTGACGTCGCTTTCAACATGGTAGGTAGCGAGTTTGTTACCAGCGGTTGCGAGTTCTGCACACTTTTCGAACCTACTGCCACAAACCTAGAAAATGAAGGTAATGGTTATGTTCTAGACGCTGTTGGCGAATTTTCTGGATACCTGCCATATACTGTTTTTGCCACAAAACAGAGTTTCCTTGATGAAAAGAGTGAACAGGCAGAAAAATTTTTAAGAGCGGTATATCGAGGCTATCAATATATTGCAGATAACAATTCACTGGTAGTAGCACAGGCACTTAGTTCTTCTTTTTCTGGTATGACTGACCAAGAACTTCAAATCGCTGTTGAGCAATATCTTGCAATAGACGCATGGTGTTCGTCTCCTGTAATGAGTGAACAATCTTTCACAAAAATGATGGAAATCATCAATTCAACCACACAAGAGACAGAATACAATGTAACATACTCACAAGTTGTTGATAATAGTATAGCAAATCTTATAGCAGAATAAGACAAACAAATCATAGCCAAATGCTATGATTTATTTGTTCTAGTTTTATCTTTTGATTATTAAAGATATTTTTTGATAGTCTTCATTCTATTACAATTGTAATACTAAGATGCATGTTTCTTTACTATTTATACTAAATTAAAATTTATGTTAATCTCTTTGTAACTAAATATATTAATCTCTTAGAAACTAAAAATGTCCTATACATAATAATCTCTATAATTTTCTTCCTTCTTTTTCTCTTTTCTTGACTGAGACTTGCCATTTCCGCCACCTTTATGACGAACTATTAAAAATATTACAAGTCCTATTATCAACACTGCGACAATAGGCACAACAATATATACCCATAATAGAGGATCACCATTATTCGATTCATCCTCTTCAACATAAAGGTTTACTGTGAACTGATTAGTGGTAAGGCTATTCTCTAAATACCTCATGTTGAGAGTAAACTGATATGTAGTACTTCCATCGGCGTTTTGAGTGCTGGTAAATCCAAGTCCGCTTGTTGAATTCTCGCCATAGAGCCTTTGAATGTAACTGAGAAATTCTTCTTCATTAATTTCGTAGCCCTCTTTTGTAATCACAACAAAAGTTACAGATGTGCTATTAAAAGGTGTCTTTATAGCCTCTCCCTCATATGCAGTACCACGGATTGTTATCGACTCAATCATATCTTCATCAAAATTTGCAATATCTATTTCTACTGCGTCATCATCTGTAAAGTATGCAACAAGCCTAAAAGGTTGGTTAAATGGACTATTTCCATAATAAATATTTATAGTTGCATCCTCCTCAATGCCAGCAAGAGAGCCAGGAGTGGTGAACTGCCCTTCATCATCGCTATAAAATATCTCCCAATGGTCAAAGGTATAGATATCATTTCCACTTGCACTTACAGTTAAAGACCTGTTGTTATATGAAAAGTTAGGACTTATAAGTGTTGTTTCAGCACCATTGTTGGAAACAGAGCGAACAGTCCCTTGATTTAACTGTATTGCCTCATCCGAAACGGTTATCTCGCAAGCATAAGATACATATTGTGTAGAAAAGGTGTATGTCCCGTCTGTTCTATCACTAGATACAATCTCTACCTCATAACCATTCACACTGCTATCATCATTTATTTCAATTATCGAATAATCACTTTCTGGCAAATTTGCACCATTGAGCATAACCTCATCAAGCAAATAATATCCAACATAATCTTGCCCTAAGGATATTTCTATTGTTACCGTTTGTCCATAATGGGCAACAACCTCACTACCCTCTTGATCTTGTGTTGATAGGTTGGCGCTCTCGATTATACCTCCGTCATCATACTGCATACCTAGTGTAAAGGTGAAATCTTGAAAATTTTGAAGCACTATCTCACTATCCACCATTGTCCATGAATAATCAAAATCAAATCCACTTTCTACCATGTCAAAATTTTCACTATTTTGAAGGAAAGATTGATTGATTAATGATACCTGTTCAAGAATTCCGCCTAGCACTTGATAACCTGTGCCATAATAACTTATCAATCCCTGCGTCCAATAGCAGAAATTCACATTATAATTTTGACTTGCTTGCGGACAATTTAATTGACCTACAATGGTACCATAAAAAACACTCAATATATCGGTATTTGCAACACCTATCTCCCCAGCAAAAGCAGTATTCTTGATATAAGTGCCACTACCATCTATCTCCCCACCGATACCACCTAAATACTGATAAAATTCATATTGTCCTTGCTCGGTAAGTTCAGTAGAAAGGTTTATATCTCCAAAATTTAGGCAGTTAAGCACTTTACTTCCATTAGTAAGATGTCCAACAATGCCACCAATTGATGCTCTACTATTTCGCACAACAACTGCACTTATATCATAGTAATTTACACAATTTTCAATCACACTTTGACTATTCTCGCCCAATGATGTGAAACTTGTAGCATAACCTATTACACCTCCAAAAGTTAAATTTGAAGATATTGGCAGAGCAATCTCTTGCTCCTCTCTCACACTAATGCTTGAACCAGGCTGGTCAGGGTCTTCTTGTGAAGTAAACGTAACATTATATAGTTCACAATTTTGTATATGCACATTCTCGCCATAGCCAACTAGCACGCCAGCAAATATAGGTCCACTTGTCTGCTCACTGAAAGAAAAGTTGACAGAGCCATATATTCGCACATTTTTAATTGTTGCATTTTGTGCATATGGAAATAGTCCATAGTAAGATGTACCTGATGAAAGTGATAAATTAGAAATGGTATATCCATTTCCATCAAAGGTACCTGTAAAAACATTGAGATTTTCATAAAGAGTTGACAAATCGTCGCCTAAAAGGTCAATATCCTCTTGCAAAACCAATCTAATAGTTGAATTATTATAGGTAGATGATGAGGAAAGAACCTCAACAAAATTGTCATTATCAACAGCGACATCTTCATATACAATATCATCAGCATTGAGATTTAAACTATCTGCTTGTACTATGTTATTATTAAAGAATAGCAGTGAAAAACCTGCTAAAACTAAACCAAAAGTGAAAATAAATATCTTCTTCATATCCCACCCTTTAAAATTGACTTAAACATTTAAGTTACCTATGAATAATTTAACATATTTGATATATTTTTTGCAAATTATTTTAAAATATTTATAAATTATAATGGTAAAAACAGGAAGAAAAAATAAGAGAACAAAAAAATAAGGATAAAACTATCCTTATTAAATGGTAAATAAATATGCTATCACACTTTTAGCCTTTATTCTATCTGAATCTTTTAGCACCACCTTGCAGTTGCTTTATTAGCCTTTCCTTATCCTTTTGAATTTCATTTTTCTTATCTTTTATCCTCATTTTGAATGATTTATCCATAAGATAATATCTCATTTCGTCTAAACAATGGTCATCTCGTTTTACAGGTAAATCATTATCTCCCCACCAATACGACTTTATCTCTCGTATTAAGTTTACACAGTTTCTAAAAATAAAGAGATGTGCCTTGCCCTCTCCGTCTTTAAGGTAACGTTTTACCGTATTTATTCCGCTAAACATGTCCTTGTTGACCTTAGGATTTACAAGAATATCATTCTCATAAAATAATTCGACTACGCTTTTACTGCTTGCAAGTGTTCTTTGCATTGCTGCACTATCTATTAAAGCGGTTATTTTACCATTATGATAATGCCAATCTAATTGTTGACATATCTGCTTTATCTTGTTTGCGTGATAGTACACATCTTTGCCCTGTGCAAAATGTTCAGCAACGACATACACGTTACCATCAAAATCTTCACAATACCAATGTGCTGAAAGTGGGTTGTTAAGACCAGGGTCAATTGAAATATTATCTTGCCACTCTTTCGGCACATCAAATGGATCAATAACATGTATATTTTCGTCAAATTCACTGTAAACTAGTCCACCACTTTGCATGAATTTGCCATAGCGTCTGCTTTCTAGTTCATCGCTAGACATGGACTTTGTCATCAGTTCTATTTCCTTTTGGTCTAGGAATGGGTTGTCTGCCCACTCCATTTCAATATACCAAACCTCTTTATCATCATTTTGATTAAGGTATATGTAATTATAAACCCATGTAAGCCCTTTAAGCGGTGTCATAGTACCAAATATCATTCCTCTTTTATCTAGTACTCTCATTCTGCACTCTTGATAAATATCAAATGGAGGCTCTTCATCGAACCATACAAAATCGAGTGAAGAACCTTGAAATTTTTCTCTGCCCTGGTCGCAACTTTTAAAACCTATCTTACTTAGACAGCCAAAGACATTCCTAACCAAGATAAAGTCTATTATTCCACTTTCTGCACTATCCTGTCTACCGCTTGACATAACAACCTTTTCAATCCAATCAGGTCTAAGATAGTGAAGAACCTTTTCCTGTGCGACATCACGCTGAACTTGTCTTGAAAGAGATACCACCCAGCAAGAGATGGGTTTATTTTTCTTGAAAGGGTGTATGCCTCTTGCAAGCCATACGGTCTCCACCGCTCCACACTCTGTTTTACCGCTACGATTACCACCGAAAACCCATCTATTTTTCTTATCAGACTTATGAAAAAGCATTTGTTTTTTATGAATTTTACTACCACTATTATAAAGCGACAAAAAATCATTCTGTTTTCTTTTGTCTCTTTCCTTTTTAATTAAATTTAACTTATATTCTATTTCTCCCATTTATAGCCTCCAAAAAAAATTAAAAATAGTGTTTTCTCGACAAATATTTTCTTGCAAGAATTATAAGCATAATTATAAAATTTAGACATGTCAAGAAAGATAAAAATTAAAATAATAAGCACTTTGTTTATATTGTTATATTTCTGCATAGCACCTCTTTTTTCTAGTTTTACAAACGCCGAGAACTATTACTATGCAAAAATCATGGATGACTCTGTCTACCTATACTCTCAGCCAATAGATGATAGTGGGTATTATCTATTTTCTATTCCTGAGAGTTATTTTGTACTTCTTTTAGATGAAGAAAATGATGATTTTTACTATGCAAAATATGATGACGTTTATGGCTATGTCAAAAAGAGCGAGGTGGTTGCAATGAATGGCACACCGAGTTCTCCTTTTGCCTCCTCTCAATTTAGAATATTTGCTCTTGAAGGTATGGGGATGTACTCGTCGCCCTACTTTCTTGATGAAAACAACCTTACAAACATTCCTTATCTTACCGATGACCTAGTTTACTATGGTGAAATAGAGGGTCAAGCCATACCTGACAAAAGCAATATATGGTATTATTGTGATTATCGTGGAGAAAAGGGTTATGTGTACTCTGTTTTTTGCGATAGTCTAGAAATAAACTTAAACAACGAATATTTTGACGTAATTGAAAGTCCCTTTTTCGAGGATACAACAGCACCTCTCTCTTCGGTTGCAATGACTTTTATTATAATAGGTGTTAGCCTGCCCTGCATTGTGGTAATCTATCTTTTAATTAAACCCACTTTTTCAAAAGATAAGGTTCTTAACAATAAACCTAAATTCCCCAAGAAAAAGAGACATGGTGATTATTATGAGTTTGACGAAAGCGACTTAAACTAATGTTGCAACTTGAATAAGTTCTACTTATTTACAAGATAACCGCTAGCGTACTTAACAAATTAACAAAGTTCCTGCTCTTGTTCAAGAAGGTGAACCTCTTCTCTAAAACATTTTGATAAAAACTTTTTATATATATCAATTACCCACCTATCCTCTTTAAATTCCTCTCTTATTCGCTCCTCTGTATATCCTTTTTCTATCATATTATTTGCAAACTCACCTTCCGCTTTTTGAAGTTTTCGATAAAATGTCCTTAAAACCATATTATGTCTTTTTGCAACATCCTCACAAATGTCATTATCTATATAATGTTCAATCAGTAATTGTGCAAGTTCAACAGGACATTCTTCAAGAGAGTTATCTGTGGCAACCTTGATATTTATTAGCCTTACCTTTCGCTCAGAGAGTGCAATGATTTTTTCCGCAACAGTCATAACATCATTATCACTAAAATTTGATGAATAATAAAATGAATTCATTGCCTGTTGTTCAACAAGTTTGTCAATAGACTCAGCAACCATATCTAGCATATTGTAGACAAAAAGTAAAGTTCTATACCATACATTAGTTTTCGTGTTATTGATTTTTGTAACATTGTTTTTCATAAAAATCCTCCCTTTTAAAACGAATTATAATTTCCAATTGTTTAAATAGTCAATGTTAAATGACACATTTTGTAAACTTTTTTAAAAAATTTTACAAAAATATTGTTAGAAGATGTCGATAATTGTCGAAAATTAGAAAAGTTTCGTTATTTTTCTACATGTTTCGACATAAAAAATCAAAAAGAGACAATAGTGGAAAGAAAGGCACAGAAAATAAATTTTAATAATTTTTATAAGAAAGATAAGAAAATTTATTAAATGTAGTTGAAAAAAAAATTAATATGTGATAGAATAGAAAAGTAATATGCTGGTGTGGCGGAATGGCAGACGCAACAGACTCAAAATCTGTCGAGGGCAACTTCATGTGGGTTCGACTCCCACCACCAGCACCAGAGAAAAAACTGCGCTTCTGCCTAGTTTCGTGTTTACACGAAACGTATTGGCGGTGGCGCTTGTTTTTTCTCTCTCACGCCAGTCGTAAATGCTGTCGCATTTAGCGTGTCTCTCTATAAGGATGCTATTTTGATTATACATTGTTGCTTGTTTTCGCTTTTTTTAAGCGAAAAGCTACGCCCTAACATTTGTTTTCGCCTCTTCGCACCAAACGTAAATTCACATAAAATGGGCTCCCATAAAATTAGGCAATTTTATGGGCAAAGGAGAAAACGAGCGATATTACAACAAATTGTGTAAACAATTTTTGTCTAAGCGTAGTTTTTGACGTTTTAGTGC
>CALWJU010000016.1 GCA_944381105.1 uncultured Clostridia bacterium
GTAATTGCAATTGATGAAGCACACGTGTTTATCGATGAAAAATTCCCGATTGCTCTTGATTTTATGTATAACTTAGCAAAGCGTATTAGAAAGTATAACGGTATGCAAATTGTTATCACACAAAATCTTAAAGACTTTGTGGGAAGTCCAGAAATTGCACGAAAGTCATCTGCAATTATCAATGTTTCGCAATATTCTTTTATCTTTTCGTTGTCGCCTAATGATATGTCGGACCTTTGCACTCTTTATGAAAAAGCAGGACAAATCAACGAGAACGAAACCGAGAACATTGTCAATTTGCCAAGAGGAAGTGCCTTTCTTATTAGTGGCCCAGCAAATAGAACAAACATAAGGATTGTTGCAACGCCACTTGTAAAGCAAATGTTTGAAGATAGAGAAACAACAAAATAAAATTTAAGGAGAAATTATGGAAAACAAAATGATTACGCTTGAAGATTTAACAAATGCTGCAAGTGAAAATTATTTAAAATTTATTAAAGAAGGACAGATAAAATCTATCCTACGAAACATCGGCCTTTTTTGCGACCACACAATTGATAATGATGTTTTAATTCTTTTGCAAAATCCAGACGCTACTTGCGTTAAAAGATTGACAGAGTGGAATTATTACAAAAGAAATGTTAAGAAAAATGAAAAGGCAATTAAGATTATTTCACATCATATCTATAACAAAAATCTTGGATTTAGCGAAAAAGGAAAAGTCTACACCGATGGTGTTGAAAAATTGGCTGTTGAAGTTGGATATTTGTTTGATATTTCTCAAACAGAAGGGAAAAACTTTGAATATTTAAACACAAACAAAGAAACTCTTGCCAAATTTTTCGACAATACAAAAAAAGCACTTGAATATACTGCAAAAGATTATTCATTTGTCTATGATGATACAACCGACAGTTATACCATTGATGAAGAAAACAAAACTATTCACGTTAAAAATGGAATGACACTTGATGAAACTATCAATGTGCTTGTCAAAAGTGTAGCACAAGTTGTTTTAAACTCTCGCAACTACAATGGACTTAAAGAAAGTGAAATTGCAAACATAAATGAAATTGAACTTTATGGGACAATTTATGCTGTTAATTCACGACTTGGATTGGACTTGCCAGAGTATAACTTTGATGATATTCAAAATTGGTCGGACAACAATATTGGACTTTTTAAAACTAATTTACAAAAGATACGTTCTGTTTCAAAGCAACTTATTTCAAACGTTGAAAGCTCTATTGAATATGCGGTTAGGAACTTAAACCGTGAAAAATCAAAAGAGAAAGAAAATGAAAAAAGTGAGCAAACAGAAAGTAAAGAAGAAGTAAAAGAAGAAAAACCTAAAAAGTCCAGAAAGAAACAAAGTGAAAGCGAGGTGCAATAGTATGTTGAACATCGGTGGAGAACTCGCTTTTGTTTTGTCGGATATTGAATATTCATCAAAACAAGATTTGCTTACAAAATTAAGAACATTAAGAGATGACCTTAAAAACTACGCTCCCGAAGATAGAAAACTTATCAAACCTATTCTCGCTGTTTCCGTTCAACAGGCTTTCTATATCACTAACTGGGAACTTATGAGATATAAGGAATTTTTAAGCAAAAGGAGTGAATATGAGCAAAATAAGGATAATGATTAAAGAACCCGGCAAAGAACCACGAGTGGAAGAAGTGGAAGATGAATTAAAAACTTTTCAAAAAATTGTCGGTGGATATATCGAACTTATTGCGATGCCGGGTGCCGAAAATATTGATATTTATGCAAATGACGAAGCAATGTTAAATCACGAACCGGGCAATATTTGGATTGCAGGAACTGGTGATTGTGTCAAAGGCACTTGCTATATGGTTGGCAGTGATTTAGAAACTGGCGAAAACATAAGTTTAACAGACAAGCAAATTAAACAATGCAAAGAATATATCAAAACTTTTGCATTGCCAGAAGGAACCGATTTGTATGCTGACTATTTTCAATTAGTGCCAAAAATGTATAAAAAAAGCGAAAAATATCTCAACAAATCAATTACGGAGATGTGATATGGAAAACAGAATATCAATTAAAAGAAAAGGCTTGACTTTAACAGTCTTTGAAGATGATGTCGAGGACCCAAGAGAATATTATAAAGATACAAATGTGACAAATATGGTTTGTTTTCATAGAAAATACAAGTTAGGTGATGAACACAATTTTGCAAATCCGCAAGAGTTTAACGAGTGGTATAAGAAAAATAAAGATAAAGTGGCTTGTATTATGCCACTTTATCTTCTTGACCATTCTGGACTTGCAATATCAACACACGATTTTATGGACCCTTGGGATAGTGGACAAGTCGGCTATATTTACATTTTAAAAGAAACTTTAAAAAAGCATAATATGGCTGATGATATAGGAAGCTATGATGTTTGTAGAACTATGATTGAAACGGAAGTTGAAGAATATGATAGATGGCTTCGTGGTATCCCCCAATATTATGCTTTTGATATTACTGACCAAGATGATGAAACCATAGAATGTATGGGAGTGTTTGAATTTACATCTTTTAAAGATATGATTTGTGAAATGAAAGATAGAAGTGAACACAAATTTGATTTTTTATTTAATGCACTTTTAAAGGAACAAGAAAGTTATCTTTAAATGAATTTTAACAATTAGGAGAACTTTATGAGTGAAAATAAAACAAAAAGCAAAGGGATTTCTATTGCCCTTATTATTTTGTTGATTTTTTTAGGATTTGGCTTTGTCATAGGTATAGCACAAACAAAAATGCCAGAACTAAGCTTTGTTAATGTTAAGGATTTGGAAAACTATATCTTTAATGAAGATGGTGTTTGGGTTGACTATATTGGTGAAGAAACTGAACTTGTTGTGCCTGAAACTTATTCTTTGTCTGACCCGGTTGAAATGCAAATGACCGATACAAATGAATATGCACTGACATCACGTGCAGAACGAATAGGTGTTGAAGATTATGTGATAGAAAATTTATCGGGCTACACAACTGATGAAAATGGATATGAATATTACGATTACAAATACACAATGACTTTCACTTGGAGAAAAACAATTCAAGGAAATGATTACACAACAAGAGAGGTAGGTTCTAATATCTTTAGCAACAACAATTCTATTGTAAGTGTGCATTTACCTAACACAATAACTAAATTAGGAAGCTCTTGCTTTGCTGGCGCTCAAAGTTTGAAAAAGATAAATATGCCAGAATCTCTAACTGAAATTGAAAATGCTGTCTTTTATCTATGCCCCGCACTTGAAGAACTTGTGTTGCCAGATAGTGTGAATTATATAAGTATTCAAGCGTTTCAAAATTGTTGGGGACTTCAATCAATCAACATTCCTAAATCTTTAACCTATCTTTATCATTGGATTTTTGCAGATACTGCAATAACCGAGATAACAATTCCAGAGAATGTTTATGGAATGGCGGAAGGTGTGTTTATGGACAATCCATATCTTGAAACAGTCATCATTTGTGAGGGACTGCAATATATCGGCACAAGTGCATTTGAAAACTGTCCAAGTTTGAAAGAAATTGAACTGCCAAAATCCGTGAAATCAATATATGACTATGCCTTTGCAAATTGCACATCTTTTACAGAAATGACTTTAAATAGCGATACGGTTGTCACACTACGGAATATAAATGCACTGCCTGAAAGCATTGAAAAAATCTATGTTCCTGATGACCTATTTGAAAGTTATTTAGCAGATGAAGATTGGTCTTATTTTGCAGAAAAAATAGCAAAGATTTCAACAAAACAATAGGAGGAATTATGTCGACAAGAAGTTTGATTTGTGAAAAGATTGGTGATGACAAATATAAAGCAATTTATTGTCATAGTGATGGTTATTTGACCCACAATGGTGCAATGCTGATTGACCATTATAAAGATAGAGAAAAAGTTAAAGAACTCTTAAATCTTGGGAATATCTCTTGTTTATGTGAGAAAATAAATCCTGATCCAAGCAAGCCACATTCATTTGATTATAATCAAAGACAAGATGATGTTGTTGTCGCCTATGGAAGAGATAGGGGCGAAACTGACCAAGAAGCAACTATTTGTTCTTTACAAAAACTTAAAGAGTGGGGTTGGATTGAGTATATCTATATCTTCAATGGTAAAGGTAAATGGGAATATGCTGAATATCCATTTAGCGCCTTTAAAACCGTTCAAGAAGGATTGGACAAAGAATATAAGAATTTGGGAATTAAAAGACCGAAAGATTTTTATGGATTTTGGACAGACAAAACATTGGAAGCCGAAAGAAAACGACAAGAACAAGAAGAAATGTAGGAGGGAATATGCCAAATTGGGTAAGAAATCGTTTAACAATTCGAGGTCCACAATATAAGAATGTGATAAATCAAATTACAACATTTGACAATGAAGAACACAAAGTAGTTTTGGATTTTAACAAGATTACCCCTATGCCCGAAAGTATAGCAAAAATGGAATCTTCTTCACAAGTTCCGGAATTTATTAAAGTGTTTCTCAATTCAATTAAAAAGACTGATGAATTTGCAAAATATATTTCTGTTATTGTGTTAAACGGTGGAAATTATATTGAAATGACCGATGAAGAATATAAACAAAAATTAAAAACGTTAGCACAAGAAAGAGATTGGAATGGAAATAAAAGATTTGAAAATGAACAAGCAGTTTTAGACTATGGAAGATTGGCTCTCGACAATATTCTAAACTATGGTGTTATGGATTGGTATGATTGGAGTATTCAAAACTGGGGAACAAAATGGAATGCTCACGAAACTGAAATAGAGGATAATGAAATTTGGTTTGATACTGCGTGGAGTCCTGTGCCAGAGTTGATGAGCAAACTTTCTGCAATGTTCCCTGAGAACACTTTTGAATATGATTTTTCGGAAGAACAAATTTGTGTTATTTGTGGCGAATTTGAATTTACAAATGGAGAATGCACAAAAGAGATTGTTTTTGACGAAGGCAGTAAGGAAGCTTATGAAAAGGGCTTTGAATTTTGGCCCGGTGTTAAAAGGCACTTTAAATTTAATAAAGACAAAAACACTTATGAATATATCCAATACGAAGAAGATATGTAAGGAGTGAATATGAAAGTTAAATATCTCATTAAGGGCAAATTATACGACCCTATTCTATTCGGTGATGAAGATGATGACTGGGTAAGTGATGAAGAAAATCCAACTTGTGGAGACTGCGGTGTTCACGTTGGAGAAAAACATTTAGATATGTGTGATATTGAACGCTGCCCCGCTTGTGGAATGCAATTTATCTCTTGCGATTGTGGTGTTAAGTATGAACTTAAAGAAAAAAATTTAAAAAATTTAGATAAATATATAGCACTACAAAAAGTTGAAAACGAAGAATATGAAAAAGAGATAAAAGAAGCGCTTGAAAAATATAAAGCAAAACACAAAAATCAAAGCGACTCGGAGATGTAATATGACACAATTGGAATACAAAATGCTTGCAAAGCAACTTGATAAGGAAATCAAGTTGTATAAAGAACAAATGTTAAAACTGACACCAGAAGAAATATATGAAAGTTTTTATCAAATTCACGCTCACGAAAGTATATATAATTTTCTTATCAATGACGGATTAAACTACAAAAGAAAAGATTTTGCAAAGGAAGATATTATTGAAGATTTATACTATCGCTTTATGAAAACAGAATATGACTTAACACAAGATGATTTAAGAGAATTTATTTATTACGATATTCAAGATAGAAGAACTAATCAAGAAATGTAAGGATAAAACCCTATGAATGATTATGACTATGACCTTTTGAAATCAAATTTAAGAAATTATCTTGAAAATCGTGGAATAAATACGAACAAAATGTTTAGATGTATAAATCCTACACATAGGCGATAGCAATGCTTCTATGAAATACTATGACGATAATAAAGTTTATTGTTTTGGTTGCGGTGCTTCCTACAATCTTTTTGATGTCATCTCAATTATGGAAAATTTGTCACAAAAAGAAGCTTTTAAGCGTGCATTAGATTATTATTCCTATGGTAAGTCATTATCCCCCATAAAGCCTATAAATAAACCCAAAACGGACAATATTGAAGAAAATAAATTAAAAGATTATTCAAAGGCATACTCTGTTTGGAAACACAATTTAGAAAAAGAGAAACCTGCAATTGAATATCTTAAAGGTCGAGAAATAGACAAAAAGACTGCACAAAAGTTTAATTTAGGATATAACGAGTTTAAATTTGGAGACAGAGTTTTAAAGGCAATTGTGATACCAATCAATGAAAATACTTTCACAGCACGCAATATTGATAAAACTGATACGGAGTTTAGATATTATAAAGCGAAAGGAAATCACACTGATATTTTTAATAAATCTGCACTTACCAACGATATTCCCTTTTGCTTTATAACCGAAGGTGAATTTGATTGTTTAAGTTTTGAAAGTGTTGGCGCAAATGCAGTTGCTCTTGGTAGCACGTGCAATATCTCTAAACTAAAAAATTTAGACATAGACAAAAAGAAAACATATATTTTAGCTCTTGATAACGATGAAGCTGGACTGACAGCAAAAGAAGAATTAGGAGAATTTTTCAAAGAAAATAACATCAAATATAGACAATTTGATAATTGCGGATTTAAGGACTCTAATGAAGCACTTATCGCTGATAAAGATACTTTTCAAAAAAGTATTTTTTCTTTACTAAAAAAATTGCATTTACAAGAGAATTGTGAAATGTAAAAAGGAGAACTATGCAACAGTCAATATTTGATTTGTTGGGTAGCGAATACGATTATTTTAAAGAAAAAAGCAGTGATGACTGGTATTGGCATTTTAAAGACTATCCTAAAAGCAATGGATTAAAAGTGTTTAGTTGCTTTGCGTGCGGTGGTGGTTCTACAATGGGCTATAAACTTGCAGGATTTGATGTTATCGGCTGTCTTGAAATCGACAAACGAATGAATGATATTTATCTTGCAAACCATACCCCGAAATTTAACTATATTATGGATATTCGAGATTTTAACAATCTTCCTAATAATGAATTGCCGAAAGAATTGTTCGACTTGGATATTCTTGATGGTAGTCCACCTTGCACAACTTTTTCTATGGCAGGACTGCGTGAGAAAACTTGGGGTAAAACCAAAAAATTCCGTGAAGGTCAAAAGACACAAACTCTTGATGACTTATCTTTTATTTTCATTGAAACTGTGGATAAACTCAAACCTAAGTTTGTTGTTATGGAAAATGTCGAAGGACTCACAAAAGGCAATGCTTGGAGATATGTTCAAGAAATTTACAAACGCTTTAATCAAATTGGATACAAAGTAAAACACTGGCTTTTAAGAGGCGAACAAATGGGTGTTCCGCAAAAAGACACCGTATATTTTTTATTGCAACCAGACTAAACGTTGATTTAAGCAAGATGAATATGTCATTTTTGTATAAACCTATCCTTTTTAGCCAAATAAAGACACCACAGGGAGCCGAAAAGGAATTAAGTGACAATTTACTCACGCTCGTTAATAATGCCAAATACGGTGATAGAAATTTAGAAAGGGCTTGTCAAATATTAAGAAATAAAAGCTCTTTTTTTAATTACTGCTTTGTCTATGATGACCAAGTCGCACCAACAATAACCGCCCACTGCAACAATATTCGTTGGAGTGATAAAAGATTTTTGTCTAAACAAGATATTATTTCAATATCCACATTTCCACAAGACTACAACTTTTTATCCACAAATTTAGACAACATCACTTATGTTTGTGGAATGTCTGTTCCGCCGCTGATGATAAAACGTGTTGCAGAAAGGCTGATACCTTATCTAAAAAGTGAGGAGAACCTATGAAAGAAATAACAATACGCAAAAAGCTTATTAAAGATTTGAACGAGGTTAAAGAAAATTTAGGTGTGTTTACCAAAGATAACTACGAAAAAATCTATAAGATACTCGAAGATTTTGATGATGAGAATTGCACTGATTATATCGACGAATTGCACCAATCGGACTTTCTTGAAGAAGATGACTTGGAATATTTTTTGGAAAAAGAAATGGAAGGTGGTGTTGATAGATTGCGATGCTTTATTGGCGACACATACAGCGATGATATGTATAGACTTGATGGGTATGGCAACCTTGCAAATATCACACAAGGCGATTTTGAAAATTTGATTGATGATTTAACCTATCACATCAAACAAGAAATAGAAGATTTAAAACAAACTGAACTATAAAGGAGAATAATTATGACTAAAAACGATTTTATTGATATTTTAAAAGCAGAATTTGAAGAAGATAAAAGAAATATGCTTCTTGAAAATGATGAGCAAGAATACACAATCAAACAAGCAATTATTGATTACGCTGAAGAAAGCGAATTTGACGATGATGAACTTGAAGAACTTGCTAAATATCCAAACATCTTGCAAGCACTTTACAACATTTTTTCAACTGAAATTTCTTTTGATGTCTTTATGGAAGATACCTTTGAAATTGCAATTGACAATGCCGATTATTATTTAGATGACGAAGAAGATTAAACGGAGTTTTTATGGTTAAAAGTCGCAAATTAGAAGATTATCCAGATGTCCTTACAGTTTTGGAAGTTAAAGAGATTTTGGGTGTTGGCAAAAATATGGTCTACAAACTTTTAACGGACAAAAAAATCAAAGCAAAAAAACTTGGGCACAATTGGATAATTGCAAAATCTAACCTTATTGAATTTATTTTAAGTGAGGTGTAATATGCGAGCAACATTAGCAGAAAAACGAAAAAAAATATATGTAGTTATAACCTATGAGGATTCTCTTGGGCAAACGAAAAAGAAGTGGTTTGGCACGGGCTTAAATGCAGTCCGTGCGAACCGCAAAGAAGCCAATAGAATTAAAGAAGAAAAACTTGAAGAATTTAAACAAATCTATAAATTCGCCGACAACAAAAAATCAACAATGTTGTTTGCCGATTTTATCACGGACTGGCTTGAAAGAGTTAAGCCAAATTTACAAATCTCAACTTATTCAACTTATGCAATGCAAGTGAAAGAAATTGCTGACTATTTTAGAATTAAAAAGATTAAACTTTTAGACTTACAGCCACTTGACATAGCGAATTTCTATGCTTACTTACAAAAGCAAGGCAAATCTGTTCAAAAATGCGAGCATTTGCACGTTAATATTCGTAAATGTCTGCAAAGTGCAGTTAAGGCAAACTTAATTCCATATAATCCCGCAGATAGAATTGATAGGCCTAAAAGTCCAATCCATATCTCTCAATTCTACAACAAAGAAGAACTTGAAAAATTTTTTGATTGTCTTGCCGATGATAACTACGCTTACATTTACAAAATGACCGCCTACTATGGCTTGCGTAGAAGCGAAATCGTAGGTGTTAAATGGGACAGCATAGACTTTAATAAAAACACTATCACATTAAAACACTCGGTTATTCAAACGAGATTAAATGGAAAATCCGTCATCGTTGCAAAGGATAGATTAAAAAATTCGTCAAGTTTTAGAACCTTACCCCTTATCCCAGAGATAAAGGAAATATTGTTGGAACTTAAAAAGAAACAAGAACGGAATATGGAGATGTATGGAAAACAATATTGTCATAAATATGATGAATATATTTGTGTTGATGATTTAGGAAACAGAATAAATCCAGAAACGGTTAGTTCTCACTTTAAGATTATTTTAAGAAAAAACAACTTGAAAAATATTCGTTTTCACGAATTAAGACACAGTTGTGCAAGTTTACTTTTGGAACAAGGCGTTGCGATGAAGGAAATTCAAGAATGGCTTGGACACTCATCTTACACAACCACAGCAAACATCTATTCTCACTTGGACTCGAAAGCGAAAACGAAAGTTGCAAATGTGATAAGCAAGGCTTTTGGAATGGAAGAACTTGAAATTGAAGAAAGTGGACGAGATGAAAAAATTACAGGAACTAAGCCAAGATATATTAGCAAAGTTAAGCACAGAGATAACAGCACAACTGTTGAATTAGACTATAAACAAACGCCCGAAAATGTGGAAGAAATTTTGGAAGAAAATCAAATCGAAAAGCCTATAAAAGAAAAATCCGTGAAAGTCTATGTGAATGTTGACACTGGATATTTAGGCGCAACTAAAAGATTTAGTGACTTGGAAGATAACCATAAATTCTTAAAAGAAATCAAATCTGTTGACGAAGCAAACGACTTTATTGTTGAACTATTTTGTTCTGGCGAATATGATAAAAATGATTTAAAAGAGTATAGAAGTAGACTGTTAAAAAAGGTTAAAGAAATATGCGAAGATAGTGAAATGTAAATTATTTTTTAATAAAATGCGTCGGTTTTTGCGGTAGACAAAAATTGTCAAAAGAAACTGGTGGATTTTGACCTAAAAATAGGTGATGTCTACCAAAATGTCTACCGTGAAAAATGCCCATTTTTTGCCTATTTTTACCCAAATTTAGCCCTTTTGTGCTTAAATTTTAAACTTTTTAAAAATCAATATATAGTATGTAAATATATGAAATAAATGAAAAAAGCACTATATATAGCGCTTTTGATGTGGCGGAGAGTGTAGGATTCGAACCCACGGAAGCTTTCACTTCAATGGTTTTCAAGACCACCGCTTTCGACCGCTCAGCCAACTCTCCACGGTAGACATTTTGTGTAAAATGCCAAGTATTTAATTGTTGAACATTTGGTAGAATTTTCGGTAGACATTTTGGTAGACATTCCTAAAATTCTAAAATTGTTGGTAGACACAAAAATGTTCTAAAAGTGCCTATTTATCGGTGATTTGGAGATAGGATAAAGGGAAATAAACTAACGCAATTCCGCTTGTTTTCAAGACCGCCGCTTTCGACCGCTCAGCCATCTCTCCATAATTATTTTTGTGTTTTTTAGTTTTGCATTATATATTATACATATTTTTTTTGTTTTTGCAAGCGTTTTTCGAAAAAATAATATTATTTTTTTAATGATAGCACAAGGTAAATCATGCAAAAAGATTATCAACCGAGTTTAATGATTGTTTAAATTTGAGACAGTAATAAATACATATTGTTAGATCGATTAATTTATATATACTTTTTACATGAGATATTTTACATAAAATGTGTAGTAATGTGTAGTTAAATGTTTATTTTTGAATTTTGTATTTTTTATATGATTTTCTACAATTTTACATTTTTACTACAATTTTATAACTTTCGTCTATATGCTTATATATTTCTTCTTTTGCAACAGAACTATCAAGGAGAATAGTTATCCAAGATTTTTTGTTCATGTGATAGGCAGGGAGGAAGCCTTGTTTGGTTAATAAATTGTTAATTTCATTACTATTAGCCTTAACAACTAAAATATCGATTTGTTCATCTTCTTTTAAAAGTAACTGTTTTTTAGGAACTTTCATAATGACAGCGTACCATTTTTTATTTGCAGGACATCTAAAAATACAATAACTAGGGAATTTTGTCCATAAATATTCAGGAGCATGCCCATAATTGTCCATAATATAATAAATTACGTCGTTCCGAAGAGAATTTTTGCACATAATTACTCCTTTTTATCTATATTTCATTTTAACATAAAGTATAAAACATACAAAACATTTTTTACGTGTTATAATAGCCTTTTTCTTATCTTTACCATTCGATAATTATTCTTTTTTGTTTGGTTTTTTATGCCTTTATAAATTATTAAGATACATAATTTCTTTTAATTTTGGGGAGAATAAGACTAAGGAGAAATTATGGCTTTCAGTTTTAAAACTTCAATCGCTTTTGGACTGGTATATATACCTATACAACTTTCTGCTGTCATTAAAAACAATGATATAGGTTTCAATATGCTTGATAAAAAGACAAAATCAAGAGTTAAATATCAAAAGACATGTGAAGAATGTAATGATAGGATAGTAAAGAATGAAGATATAGTAAAAGGTTATCAAATAGATAAAGACGAATATGTCGTTTTTGAAGAGGAAGAACTTGAAAAATTAAAAACAAAGGGTGATAAAAACATAATCATAGAGAAGTTTGTCTCCCTTAATGAAATAAATCCAATTTATTTTGATAAGACATATTACGTTGTGCCAGAGAAAAAGAATGCTCAAAGGGCTTATTGTCTTTTACTTAATGTTTTAAAAGACGAGAAAAAGGTTGGAATTGCCAAAACAATGATTGGCTCTTCGGAGTGTGTTGTGGCGTTATGGGTTCAGGGGAAAGATATGATATTATCAAGATTGTTTTTTGATGATGAAGTACAGAGTAATCCAGCAGAAAACATAAATGAAAACATAGATAAAAAAGAATTTTCACTTGCAAAAACCATTATTCAATCTATGAGTGGGCGATTTAATCCTAAGGATTACAAAGACGAATATAACGAAAGGGTAAGGAAGGCAATTTTAGATAAGGCTGAGGGCAAACAAATTAAGTCAATGGACGACGGCAAGATGGTTAAGATTACAGATTTAATGGAGGCTCTTCAAAAGAGTGTAAAAAATATTGATAAGGGCAAGGACAAAGAGCCTTGCAAGGTAGTCAAAATAAAGAAGAAAGCATAGTGGATTTTTTCAAGATTAAGAATGTCTCGCCGATGTTGCTTGTGTCCCAAGATAAGCCTTTCGATGATGAAAATTATATTTATGAATTGAAACTTGATGGTATAAGGTGTATAGCATATTTGGATACGCATACTTCTTTACGCAATAAAAAGAATAAAGAACTTTTGCCTCTTTACCCAGAACTATCAAATATTCATAAACAAGCAAGGGAAAGATGTGTACTTGATGGCGAGCTTGTAGTTTTAAACACCGACGGTTCTCCAAATTTTCAACTTTTACAAAAAAGAAGTCTTTTGACAGATAGTTTAAAAATCGAGCTCGAAAGTCAAAAACATAGGGTTCATTTTGTCGCCTATGATATTTTGCAAGTGGGTGATGAAGATTTAACAGATATGAAACTTATGAAAAGGAAAGAATATCTTGCTAGTATGATTAAGGAAAATGATGCAATCAGCATATCTCGTTTTATTGAAAGACAAGGAATAGAACTTTTTAACTTAACTACAAAATTGAATTTAGAAGGTATTGTAGCCAAAGCCAAAGATTCAAAATATGAATTAGGGAAGCGGAGCAAGAATTGGATAAAGATTAAAAATTATGTGGACGAAGATTTATTAATTTGCGGAATTTTATTAGATGAAAAAGGCAATATAAAAGATTTGGTGCTAGGGCAACTAGAAAACAAGACTTTAATTTATAGGGGTAAAGTATTTTTGCATATATCTAAGGAAGAACAGAAAATAATCTTATCATATGCACGAAGCCACAAAATAAGCAGACCGCTTTTTGACAATTTGAGTAAGGATATAGTATGGATAGAGCCAAAACTTGTTTGTACTATTGAATATATGAATAAAACAGATGATGGCAATATGCGTCAACCGGTATTTAAAGCGTTACGAGATGATAAATAATAAAAACTTGTCATTGCCTTTATACTATTGCATTGGTGTCGCAAAAAAGCGTTAAACTAATCGACGATAAAGATTGAAAAAGCAAAAGAAAAGCTGAATAATATAAAGGAAGTCGTAAACTGTTTGATAGTAATTCAAACGATGTTATCAAAAGATTAAAAATTTTAAAAAAAATTATGAAAAATTGTTGACAAACAAAAAACATTTTGCTATTATATAAGAGCAATCATCCCAAAAGGGTGATTGTCTCATATTTCCCTCAATTTTTATTTTTTTGTAAGTGAGAAATGTATGTAAGTCATCAAAACATGATGATTTACATAAAATGACTTACAAAGTAATTGTAACTGAAAAAAATTGAGAGTTAAGGAAATTAGTAAAGATTATATTCCCCAGTAGCTCAGTGGTGGAGCACTCGGCTGTTAACCGATAGGCCGTAGGTTCGAATCCTACCTGGGGAGCCAATAAGATGCACGACCATTAGTTTTAGAAATGCCTATATAAATGTCAAGTTCATTATTTTTATGAACAATGACGCAGGCAACAAATTCTTTAACTATTAGGTCGATGTTTTTATTTAGGTCGCAAATTTGCGACCTAATTTTTGTTTTTATAGCATTTTCATTAAATCCTATTGATTGGAATTTGCTTTCAACTATTTTCTTTTGCAAAAGTGTTTCTTGCTTATTCAGTCTAATAATTTCATCATTAATTTCCTTAGCATAGCAACCATTCATTATAGCATCTATTAGCTTTTGTTTTTTAGTTGTTGTTTCTGATAATTCCTTTTCCAAAGGTGTTATATCTACTTTGGCAGTTCTTTTTGCTTCGTCAGAGATTTTTTCTAAAATTTTGATACTTTTTAAATATTGATAATTTTTATTCCCTATATTTTGTTAACAATAAATTTAAACGAATAAAAATAGTTTAATAATTAGAAAAATAAATAAAATTAATGTTTTTTTATTTTTTTTAATATTTTGTTATATTTTTTTATTTTTTCATTATTTAAACATCTTTATTTGCTTCAATAAACTAGAAATAATAATTTACATTTTTAAAATTTTATTAACTATTTTTATAAATATATTTAATTTAATCAAATTTAGCCAAAATTTGACAAATCACTTGCTTAAAAGAGTAAAAAAGTGTTATTATGAAAATACTAAGGGTGGAGTATGAAAAGGGTATTTTTATTATTGGCACTTTTGTTCTCGTCCGCTGTTTGTTTTACCGCATGCAACAGTGGTCCAAGCGTGCAGGGAGAATTTAATAGTTCTAGTTTTGTTTTGTCGGTAGATGAAACAATCAATTTTTATGATGAATTTTCTGTAAAACGTGGGGCTAGTTTAGATGATATTACATTCTCATCTTCAAATGAACAAATTTTGTCTCCGCAAGATGACGGAAATTTTATAGGTTTATCAAGTGGCAGAGTAATTATCTTTGCTAATTACAATAATAAGTCATTTGCCCAAGCAAATGTAATGGTTAAATATCAATTTTCTACTCCTACACAAATTAATATAGACTCAGATGGTGTGCTTACTTGGAGTCCATCCTATGCACAATCGCAAGGTGAAATGGTGCAAGCAAGCAAATATCTTCTTGAATATGCCGATATAACAGGCAATGAAAGTCCAAATATAGAAGACCTTGAATTTGTTAGGCAAGAAGTTGAAAATAGATTTTTGTTTGATACAGGTTCATACTATGTTCGCCTTACAGCACTTGGTGAAGAGGATAGATATGTAGACTCATCAAACCCAAGTTCATATCAAATTATCAATGTAGGAGTTATGGGCATTGTTGAAAATTTAACGATGAACACTTCTACAAGCCCTTTAAATTATAACACAACAATTAGTTGGCAAGAAAAAGAATCAGGACTCTATGATGTTTATTTGAACGGAATTTTAATATATGAAAATTTGGAAGAAAATTCTTTCTCATACAATTTTGATTTGACGGGTGAAGATGATACATTGAGATTAAGGATTATAGCAAAAGATGCAAGTGGAATCTTGCTTCCTACTGCAACGTCCGTTGAGATAGGTAAACTCACTGCCCCTGTAATTGAATACCAATCAGATGGAGAAAGTTACATATATTTTGAGGGGATAGATCATGCCAATAGTTATACAATGTACATAAACAATCTAGTATTAAACACTCAATATTATCAATATTTAGATAGTGAAATGATTGATCCGATAACTTTTGAAGGAATGGCAGGAGGATTATACCGAATAAATGTTACTTCTATCGGAGGGAACAACGAGGGTTTATATCTGAACAGTGCTCCGTCAGAAGATATGCTCGTTGCGAAACTAGATACGCCTAATGTAGAGATTAGTTTTGAAGATGATAATGCCATATTGAATTTTAGCGAAACATCATATCAAAGTAGATATTTAGTATCATGGGCTGACAAAACTCAAATAGTAACAGGACAGAGTGCACAAATTGACCTTTCTGATCTTGCAAGCGATAATTATACTTTTACAATAAAGGCTATTCCAAGTTTCGAAGATGGCGAGGTCATCCCTTACGAACTACTAGGACAAAGTACTCAAATAGTTATAGCGTCTGATGAATTCACCTACGAATTGTCCATTCTTGGAGATATAACAGGAGTAACGCATGCGTTAGAAGAGGATAATATATCTCTTTTTGGCTTCAATGAAGTAAATAATGCAAACTTTTATCAAATTTATGTCAATAATATTCAAATTAGTAATGCCAATATAGATATTCAAAGAGGCTATGTTTATATTAGAATAAATAATTTATCAAATATTGCTCCAATAGAAAATCAATACAATATTACAATCGTAGCAGGACGAAATAATGAGAGTGGACAAGAAATAGCACCAAGAAAAAGTTATTCTAAGACTCTAAGTATACTAGATATTGTCAGCGAAAGTGATGAGCAGACAAACGGATACTTTACATGGAATACGCTTGATAATCCATATGTTTACTATCAATATGAAATATTCTCAGCAGATGAGACCTATAACATTACAAGTGAAGAACCAATATATAGTGGTGGAACAAGTGAAAATAGAACGGTTGAAGAATTAGACTATGGATATTATGTAATCAGGATATATTCTATCTCTACTGATAAAAATAACTATTTAGATTCTAACTTTTATGATAGTAACAACTACTTCGAGGGTAACTTCTTAGTATACCAGCAAATAGAATCTCCCAATGTTACATTTTCCGATGAAAATGGTTATAAGTTAAATATTACAAGCACCGAATTCACTGGTAGTTTTGAAATATTTATTGATGATAATGAAGAACCTGAGGGTACATTGCCTTTTGATCCTAGTTTGGAAATAGATGAGGTAGTTTATAACATAATAAATCAATTTGAAGAAGCAAGACGCTATACAATAAGTGTAGTTGCAACCGCAGGTGATGAGTATGATGGCAATCTACATACAAATTCTCAGCCAACAATTTTATATGTAACAAGGCTTGATAGCCCTAATTTTGAGTTCAACTCTTCTGTTGAAAGAGGGGCAAGAAGGGAAGAGTTGGTAATTACAGAAGGGGAAAATGCTCTTTATCCTATAATTAAACTTGATGGCGTTAATTATGAAAATGAAAACTCTTACACCTTAGATATTTCAAATTTTGCAACATTTGACGACAGTTTTGTATTGACTTTATCATATGTAGCAACTGAAAATAATGGTAACGAATATTATTTAGATAGCCATGAGGCTAGCACTAACTTTAATAGATTGAACTATCCTAGAAATTTAGAATACAATAATGGTAATTTATCCTTTGACGGAGATGAACAGAGTGAGTATTACACAATAACCATAACACTTGTAAATTCAAGCAATGGCAATTATTATTATACATTTAATGAGGTAGACGTAAGTCTTGACTTGCAACAATTAATTGATACAAAATGCCAAGAAGATGCTTCTTTTGCTACTGCTTATAGGCAGGCAGAAAACGTTCAAGTCCAAATTTTTGCCTACGCCAATGAAGAGACAGAAGATACTTACTATCTTCCATCTTTCTATGGTACCACAGTTGGAGGTGTAAATGTTCTTACTTTATATAGGCTTGAAGAGGCAAGTTTGAATTTTGATCCAAATACTCTAATTATTAGTTGGGAACAGGTAGCACCAAATACCACTTATGACATATATGTAGATGGTGTTTGCGTAAAAGAAAATTTCTCAGGAGAAGACAATAATTCAAATTTATCATTGAACATCGCCGATTTAGGAGATATTGACTTTTTAACAGCAAAAGAGATATTTGTGATAGGAAATAACAGTGGATATTTAAATTCTTCTCAGTCTAATACAATAACTATTAAACAACTCGCATCAATTATTAATATAAATGTAATAAATAATAATGGTCAATATTCGGTTTCATTTAATATAAACTCTGATTTAAGTAATACCAACGCTGTATATGTAAATGGCAGTAGTGAGCATGTAAACTATATTGCAAACCAAAATAGTGGTAATTTCGATCTTAGCGACTTTTTGGAAAATGATTTTACTTTGCAAGTGATAGCATCAAACACAAAAGGAGACTCTTATTATATAAACTCTCAGACAACTAACTTTAATTTAGGTGATTTAAATGATGTTGATTTTGAGGTAACTTTAAGCGAAAATATCTTATCTTGGAACAGGATTGTAAGCGATTTTGTAGGAAATAATATAGATCCAATTATTTATGTAATCACAATAAATAATAATGATCATACCTATACAATTTCAACCTCGCAAACTTCATATAATCTTCAAGATATTGAAGAAGGAATTGGTGGAATTGTTCTTAGCGGAGATATTGATATAACAGTAAGAGCAGAGATTGCAAATAATTATTCGCTTTCACTATCCAGCGGACAAGCAAAGGGGTATTTCGGTAGCAAGCAAAGTGACATAATTGAAAGTGAAAAATTGTCTTCTATCAGCGAAATAAGTTACACTATTAATGATGGTGAAGATGAAAGTCTTTTAAATCAAAAAAAGAATGTTTATGTTGAATTATCTTGGCAAGATGAATGGACTGATAAGGAAAATATATCCTTTGAAGTAACTATCCATGACGGAGACTCTGAGCAAATATTTATTGTAAGTGATGGTTCTATCAGCACAAATTATTCTCTTGTGAAAGAGGAAGAAAATTATATCTTAACTCTTCAAAATACAGCATTAGGTTCTAAAAATATCTCGATTGATATAAGAGTATTATGTGAAAATTATGTTACAAGTCAACCTAGCACTATCGACATAGAAAGACTTAATCAAATTGAAAGTGCATCACTTGACCAAGAAGGAGTTTTGACAATAGTTGACGAACAAAATTGTTCTTACATTATGCAAATAAGTATTGCAGATAGACTTATTGAAGAGAGACTTTCTTTCGACAGTGATGAAAAATCAATAGACCTTATGGTAGAGGGAATGCTTGAAGATGTTTATGGACAATATACTATTACCATACTTTGTTATGATGAAAATGGTACTAAATTGCCATCCAATAACACCTACATTGTAACAGGCACAAAACTTCAAGGAATTGTAAGTTCAGAAATAGACAATTATGGATTTGTAAATCTTCTTCTTTATTCTGATGATTTTACGAATTTAGTTTTCACTGCACGAACTCTTTATAATGGAAATTATGTTACCTGTGATGTTATGCCTGTTGCAACAGAATCTTTCAATGTGTATAAAATATATTTGCCTTCACTTATTGAAAGTTTTTCAGAAGAAATGTCCTTCCAAGAGGGAAATTACACATTTGAAATAACAGTAAGAGAGCAGGGATATGTTCGCTCAGATTACTACCAATTTAGTTTTGATTATACTATTGAACAGACTTTACCAACATTGATAAGACAAGATTACGTCAATGACTACATTACTTTAAATGTTAACGAAAATGACGATACAGTAGGAGTAACTTTAAAAGTAAGATATTCTAATGACTTAACAGAAGAAAGCGTGGCATACTTTACCTATGATGCAAGTGATATTAGAGGATATATCTATACTACTGAGAGCGGAGAACGATATTTTAGTACTGAAATGGACACTTCTCTTGATGGTGTAAGTTATATTGAATGTTATGCAATTAATTTGAATGAAATGCTTTCAAATTATGATTTTGGTTATTTTGAAATTGAAATAGTTCGAGTTGGTAGAGATGACATTGTAAACATCTATGACCCTCATAACTTTGAATTTTATAAATTGAATAGAGTAATAGATGATGTAGAGAATGAAGATCTGCTTCATATAGATGGAAACAATCTTGTATGGCGTTGGATAGCAGAAAGTAATTTTGCTTCAATCGACGATTTCAATGCAACTGCTTATTATGTAACATTTGAATCAATAGATGATAATGAATCATTTAGGGTTTTAACTTTCTCTTCTGCACTTGATTTAAGTTCGATTGACCTTGTTGCAGGTAAGGCATATTATATAACGGTAACTGCTTTATCTAGTGCAAATAATATACTAGCGTCAAATGAAAGTCAAAATAGTTTGCAAACATTAAGATATACTCAGCCATTACCAATAGAGGTTGTGGAAGGGAAAATTGTATTTGATCAAGATGCTTTCCTTGGTTCTGAGTTCATGCAGGATATAATAAGTTATTTCAATGAGAGCAATCCGACATATTCACTTTTCTATACAATGGGAGAGAAAAATTATACATTGCCTTATTATTTCAATCTTTCACTTTTTGCCTCACAGATGATTACCCTTCATTTTACAGCATTAGATTCGACGGGGGCAGAAACAAGTGTAAGTTATGATATGACTATTCCAGGATATATATTATTCCCAGATATAGAAATTCAAAACAACAATAGTTCTATATCTACGGAGACTAGTTTATCATATATAGAACTTTTGCAAGAATATGCAGATACTCTACAAGGTTCAACAGAAGATTATGCAATTTATTTCAGACAGATGGCTCAATCGTTAAGTGAAATTGAATATAATGGACTATCATCATGGTCAATGTTGTTTGATGATTACGGTAGAACTATTCCAGCAGGACAGTACGCAGTTTCACTCAGACATGAAGGTGGTGATGGAAGATATATCAATTCTTCGTATAGCCAATCAACAAATATCTATATAACCGCAGCACCATTGGTAACTTTAAGTCAACAAAGCGATAGAAATAATAATTACTATATGGCTACTTTTGGAAATACTCAGACTTATATAAAAAATGACGATGGCATATATACAAGAGATTATGTTACAAGTTATAAGTTAATATTGCGTGAAAATGCTGACGTGGGAACGACATACAATGAAAGTATAGTATTTGATATTGTTTATAGTGATAGTCAATGGAATATATTCTATGGTGGACAGAACCTTTCTGGTGTAATAAGTAATGTAGATCTTACAGGTATGCCAGGCTTTGAGATAAACATGACAATTCTTAGGGAACAATATGATGCTATATCAGATACACCTCTTACTGTTAATACTCTTTTTAGAGTAGATGTTGTTTCATCTTCATCAGATAATGGTTATGTTTCAAATGGTAAAAGTGCAGTATTTTATGTTAGGTATCTTGACCTTCCAACTGATAGTATAACTTTCCAAGATGGAAGAATGACCATCAGGACAAACCTTGAAAGTTCGTCGTCAATCCTAATGAGGTATCTTGCTGTTGGTTCTGAGGTGGAGTCAATGCTGATACCAATCAATAATGGCATTGCCAATATTGACTTACCAAGAGAGGGACAATATCAATATATAATTTTGTCTCTAAATGGATCAATTTCCTACAATACAATGAATGTAGAAAGTAAGAGTTATGCAACAGAGAATGTATATAAACTATCTTCGCCAGAACTTACGTCGCAAAACAATAATCTTTACATTCAATATAATAGTACCGATTTTTCATATACACAAGACCAGTCATTACACTTTATGCTGGCAAATGATGTGTCGATTGAAGAAGGAGATGATTACTATTATTCAAGCACTATTACGAGAGGGGATAGGTCTTACATAACATATTCAGTTGGTGCAGTTGATAGCGAAGGAAATCTAATCTATCCATCAGAGTTGAATGCACAGATATTCTATACTTATCTTTTGGGCAATAGTGGACAAATTCAATCTTCTGTCGCAAGTGGAGAGATAAGCCAACTTGCAGATTACGTATGGACATTTATGGCTTTAAATGCTGATGGAACATATTCACAAGCGGTAATGTTATTTACATCTGATATCTCTCAGATTAATGCAAGAATGTTAAGTGTTGTTTCGCAAGAACCATATATTAGTAATGGTAATATTGTATGGGAGGCTGATGAACTGCCAATACTAGAAAATGGAGATATTCTTTACCAAGTTGAAGTGCTTTATTATAATAGAGTTGTTGGGGATAATGAATTAAATACAACCTATGATTACATTACAAGAGATACCTATTATACTAACAATACAATGCTTGATGCAAAATATGTAAGTCAGGAATATGATTATTATACTATATCTGTATCTGCCGTTGCAGGTGTTGTCTCTGACGATGACAATAGGGCAATAACAACAATAGAAGATGAAAAGTATTTACTCGTCGACAGCCTTTATTATGAGGGTGGGACTACACATGTGCTTAAAGGTAGAACTATGATGCTCGGAACGGCAACTCAACCTATTTCAAGGACAGAGACTCCTATACTTTCACCAAGCGAAAGCATAACAAATAATGGAGTTAGTGATGGTAATATTGTTTACTTCATTACAACTGATCAGTATGGAGGAGAGGTAATAAATGATTCAAGTTCGCAAGATGTATCTTCAAGGACACTTATCAGTGCGACCTATTCTCAATCTGGGCAAAATGTTACTGTACTGCTGAGCGGAAGTTTTACATATTCTCTAAGTTCTTCGTCGTCTACCTCAGAGCAAGGGAGATATATAATGGTAGTATTCACACCAGATGAAGGACAACTTGAAGGCGTTACAACTCTAAGCGTAAGTGTACAGATGTACTCAGAAACAGGCTTGCTTTCAAAGGCTCTTGTGATTGACAATATTTACAGACTAAGCAATTTTACAGAAAGTTATTATGATATATTGTTGTCAGGAGAACAAACTGTGCTTGACTTTACAAATTATTTTAGATATGTTACAATTGCTGGAAGTTCTTCAAACTATCAGATAGTGATATCTTACACTACAACAACCAATAATTATGAGTTGATTATCACAAGAGATAGTCCATCAAAATTATTTACAATAACTGACAACATGTTAAATGTAACAGTTCAGGCACGAGATAACCAAACTGCAAGTACAACAAATAGGCTTAAAATACTTTATAGTGATTCGTTAGAGTTTATTGTTCAAACCACTAACGTAAACGAAGATGGGCAAGATTTGATAAATATTACTTGGGACTCAGAACTTTATAGATTCGTTTGGAATTGGACAAATGGCGAAGAGGAAGATAATTATGAATACTATGTAGAACTCGTCATGGATAATAGTCAAGAAATAACCGAAGTAACATCAAACAATTATTATATGCCAACTCAAAGAGGAACAATCACTAGTTTTTCAGTTAGAGCAAGGCAAATAAGTCAAGTAGGACAAGGTGGAGAAATTGAACTTTATATATTCAGTCAAGCGGTCAATTATACAAGCGGAAACATAGAATATACTCTGTTTTCAGGTGGTGATGGAACCGAGGAAGATCCATATAGGATTTCTACTGATGAGGATTTCTACAACATTTCAAAACGAAACGTAGATGGTGGTCAATTCTATTTTATATTGACAAATAATATAACCATCGATAATGATATGCTTGAACAAGATGGGCATCTTATAATGGAAATATTCTATGGAAATCTCGATGGAAATGATTACACAATAACGATAAATGCCGATAGAATGTATGATTTCGAAGGATATAGAGAAAATATAACAGGAATAGGAACTATTTCGTTTGAACAATATTTCTCGATATTCAGAGAAATAGCCTTAAATGCAAGCATAAATAATGTAAATATCGATTTTATTATAGATACAACTACACTTGAAGGTTCGAATTTGATTATTAGTCCACTTGCACTTGAAAATTATGGTTCTTTAAATAATATAACAATTTCAAATATATCTTTAACAAGATTGCAGGGTAGTGGAACTATTAACAACGTGTTTGTTGGAGGAATTGTTGGTATAAATTATGGAACTATATCGTCATCCTCAAACAATGCTTCATTCACATACAATATGCCACAACTTTTAAATGTCAACTTTGGTTATGGAGCAATAGCAGTAATAAATACAAGCGAAGCAGGAAATAGCGGTGTTATATCAAATACTTTTAATAATGGTAATGTTTCTGTAAATGTCCAAAGAGCCAATGTAAATATCTATTTAAGTGGAATTGTTATAAATAATTATTCTTCTTTAAGCATGGTGGGCAACAATGGAAATTTCACGCAATTATCAACTGTAACGAATGCCTCATACTTTACAGGTATTTCACTTCTTAGCAATGGAGGAAGCATAAGTTATGCTTTCAACAATGGATTGTTCACAAGTTCGTCATCGACATCACAAAACTTTGCAGGAATTTCTTACACTCTTGAAAGCGGACAGATAAATTATCTTGCTGATACCAGTGGCTATGCGATAGCAAGAATAAGTCAATCATCACCTCAGGATAATGGTGTAAATTATGCTTCTGTATCCTCTGGAACAGTATCAAATATTTCTACATCATCACTAGGGCAGGTTGATATTGATATAGGTAATGGTTATCATTTTATCATAAGCCTTGTAAATGAAAGTTATTTTGCAACAATTGAATAATAATGTTTTAAAATAGCAATAAAGAGAATATCATATATCTATGAAAAAAGTTATTTTAGTCATGATACTGATATTCTCTTTGTCTATATTTACAGGATGTAATGAAAGTAATGATTTAGAGGTAGATGATTATATAATGTTAAGTCTTGATCTGTCGTCAAATGGTCAGGTTGTTCAGTCAATTTATTTTTCAGTAGGGTCGGAAAACCTAAGAAATAACGAGGTTGAAGAGACAGATATAAATCAGTTTATTATAAATCTTCAAGACAAAGTTAGCGAAATAAGGAATGAGTTTCTTATTAATTTTGCTCTAATTTATTATTTATCTCCAAATGAAGAGTTTGCGATAAATAAAGGTTTGCTTTTTACAAATGTCAGTTATAATGAACAAGAGGATAATGTTGGATTTGACATGATTTTTACTTCGCTTGGAGCATGGAATTATTATCACAACATAACATCATCGTCAAATTCAGGTAATGAAGGTGGCTTCTTATATCAAAGAAATCTTTCAAAAGGAACATTTCCATTTTCAGCAAGCATTAATTTAGGCGATGGAGAGGTCGTTTATGTAGGAGAGCGATATAGACAAAGATACATTGAAGCAACAAATGGACTGAATTTAGGTAATATTGAAGAAGAATACAACCCTATGCTAATCTACAATTATTCAACCTTCTATTCAAGGTTACATTCAGACTCTGATTTTAAATATGATGATACAAGAGGACATACACATCATGTTTGGATGGTAGAAGCGAATGCCCTTACATCTGACGATACAATTACAATTATATCTTATAGACTAAAAACAGGAACGTTATATATTTTGGCACTAGCTTTTACCATCATTCTAGGTGTGGTTCTCTACATTATTTTAGATTTTAAAAGAATAAAGGGGTATTTTAAAAATAGAAAACAAAAAAATAAAAAATAAGTGTACAGAAAGTCTATTAAGGGTAATCTTAATAGTCTTTTTTAATATCTGATAATTTTTTTTTAATGGAGTAGTTGAATTTTTCTTAGTTTTGTGCTAACATTATATGGTTAAAGAAAAAGGAAGAAGATTATGAAGAATGAAAAGATTAGAAATATTGCTATTATTGCCCATGTAGACCATGGCAAAACTTCACTTGTGAATGAACTTTTAAAACAAGGTAGTGTATTTAGAGAAAATCAACAAGTAGAAGATAGAGTAATGGACTCAAACGCTCTCGAAAGGGAAAGAGGGATAACTATTTTATCAAAAAACTGTTCCTGTATGTATAAGGACGTAAAGATTAATATTATAGATACGCCAGGACATGCCGATTTTGGAGGAGAAGTTGAACGTGTGCTTAAAATGGTAGATGGTGTTCTTCTCGTAGTTGATGCTTATGAAGGCCCTATGCCTCAAACAAGGTTTGTTCTTGAAAAGGCACTTGCTTTGCAACTTAAAGTTATAGTTGTTATAAATAAAATAGACAGACCAGACGCAAGAGTCAATGAAGTCATAGATGAGGTGCTTGAACTATTCTTAGAATTAGACGCAAATGATGAGCAATTATCTTCACCATTTATTTTTGCGTCTGCTAGACAGGGAATAGCAAGCGAAGATAAAGACGTCAAGGGCGGGGATATGAAACCACTATTTGAAAAAATTCTCGAATACATTCCAGCACCAGAGGGAGACGAAAAAGGGGCTTGCCAAATGCTCGTGTCTTCGGCAGAACATAATGACTATGTAGGCAAACTTGCAGTCGGTAAGATAAGCAGAGGTACTATGAGGGTAGGACAAAACGTTGTGTTATGCAATTATCATGAAGATAAAAATGTTAAGTCTAAAATAGTCAGCCTATTTGTATTTGAGGGGCTAAAAAAGACGCCTGTTGAGAGTGCAACTATCGGAGAAATAGTATGTGTTGCTGGGCTTGAAGGTGTAGGTATAGGAGATACTATCTGCGATAGCGAGGTAGTTGAGCCAATAGAATTTGTCAAGATTGCAGAGCCTAGTGTAGAGATGACATTTATGGTAAATGATAGCCCATTTGCTGGCAAGGAAGGAAAGTTTGTTACAAGCAGACATTTAAGAGATAGGCTTTATAAAGAGGCTGTAAAAGACCTTTCGCTTAGAGTGAGTGATGGACAGACTGCTGAACAGTTTAGAGTATGCGGTCGAGGCGAAATGCACTTGTCAATACTGATTGAAAATATGAGACGTGATGGGTATGAGTTTCAAGTATCAATGCCAAAGGTGTTGATTAAAGAAATCAATGGTGTAAAGTGCGAGCCAATAGATAGACTATACTTGGATGTTCCAGAAGATTGTACAGGTGTAGTTATGCAAAAGATGGGCATAAGGAAGGGAGACCTAATACAAATGACACCTCATGGCAATCGTATGAAAATGGAATTTTTAATTCCATCAAGAGGACTTTTCGGTTTTAAGAGTGAACTATTGACAGATACCCGTGGTGAAGGTGTAATAAGTTCTATATTTTATGATTACCAACCATGGAAAGGGGAAATTAAAAGAAAGGAATTTGGCTCATTAATAGCACATGAAACAGGTGAGGCAATTGTCTATGGACTTTATAACGCTCAGGAAAGGGGAGATCTATTTATAGGACCTGGAACACCAGTTTATGCTGGTATGGTAGTTGGGCAAAATCCGAAAGGCGATGATATAGTTGTCAACGTTTGCAAGAAGAAGCATTTGTCAAATTGCAGATCGTCAGGTTCAGACGATGCTCTAAGGCTTATACCACCTAGGAAAATGAGCTTGGAAGATGCCATCGAATTTTTAGGCGATGATGAAATATTGGAGGTTACTCCAAAGAGTTTCAGAATAAGAAAAATAATTCTTGACCACAATCTAAGAATGAGAGAACGTGGTAAAATTCTTAGAGGCGAAATATAAGTCAAAAAATACTTTCAATTTGACGATTAATATGTTAAAATAAAACAAAGGATGTAAAATTATGTTAATGCCAAAAGAAAGGCGAGATTTAAGAAAAACATATAAGAGACTAGGTATTTTCTTAGCCATAGTCTTTCTTTTGGACGTATTTATTTGTTTTCTGTTTTTAAGGTATACAGATATGAGCCCTGTACTATGTGGGTTTATAATCATCTGCATTACCGCTGTAATATACTTGCTCTTTTTGTTAATTTGTGCTAAAATTGATAAAAAGAAGAAAGAAAGGCTTGAAAAAAGTGGTAAAAAAGACCCATTTTCAAAAGAATAACTATATAGAGATTTTTTAAGGAGAGGAATATGGCAAATAATTACAAGATTATGCCTCATAACACAGAAGCAGAACAGGCTTTACTTGGCTGTATTCTTATTGACGTACAAAACCAAGGTGATATACTTGGAATGATGAAAGAAAGTGATTTTTATTCTGATCCTCACAAGTACATATTTAACACCATGATGAAGATATATTTAAGATCTTCGCCTATCGATTTTATTACACTTGTTAACCAATTAGACAAAGATAAGTTGCTTGATAAGGCGGGAGGCATTGAATATATTTCTGCTCTTACAAACGCAGTTCCTTCTGCTGCAAACTCTAAGTATTATTGCGATATTGTGAAATCTGACTCAATAAGAAGGAAATTAATATCAGCAGGACAAAATATTATAGAAGATGCGTACGAAAATGAAGATAAGGACGCCTCTCTACAATTTGCAGAAAAAGAGATTTTTGATATAGCAGAGAAAGAGGAACGCTCTGCCTTAGAGCATGTAGGTAAACCTGATGGGGCTATAAAAAAGGTTTTAGAGAAATTTGATACAATAGCAAAAGATCCTACCTCATTACATGGTATTCCAACAGGTTATACAGAATTTGACCAGATTACCAATGGATTACATAATAGCGACCTTATCTTGCTTGCTGCAAGACCTGGTGTCGGCAAGACATCTTTCTCAATGAACATTTTAGTCAATGCCGCAGTCGATGCTGGAAAAACGTGTGCAGTATTCTCACTTGAAATGAGTAAAGAACAACTTATGCAGAGAGCAATATGTTCGCTTGCAAAGGTAAGCATGGCAAAAGCACTTAATGGATCTATGTCCGAAGAGGAGTGGAAAAGAATTTGGACTGCAACAAAAAAACTTGAACAAAGCAATCTATACATAGATGATTCTTCTCTAACTACACCAGCAGATGTGCTTACAAAATGTAGGCGTTTAAAAGCAAAGCAAAACATTGATTTAATTATGATAGACTATATTCAGTTAATGTCATCGAGTGGTTCACGAAAGGGAGAAAATAGACAAAATGAGGTTAGTGATATTTCACGAAATCTAAAAATCGCTGCAAAAGAACTCAATGTGCCAATCATAGTATTATCACAGTTATCTCGTTCAGTAGAGGGAAGAACTGAAAATGGGCACCGACCAATGCTCTCTGATTTACGTGATTCAGGAGCGATAGAGCAGGATGCAGATATTGTACTATTTTTATACAACCCAGAGAAATATAATGATGTTCCACAAGAAGATGAACCAGGTACAGTAGAACTGATTATAGCAAAACATAGAAATGGTAGAACAGGTACAGTAAAATTGCGATGGATTGGGGAATACACAACTTTCGTTAATTTACATGAAAAGGTTATAGAATCTAAGGAAAAGGTAGATTATACTAAAATAGAGGAGACGCCACTTGAAAATGTAAATGTGGATGTCTTTGATGATTAAAGGAGGAGATTATGTCGAAGGCAAAGGCTAGTAAAGACTACAAGGCTGGTGGAGCAAAAAAGTGGCTAATTGCCATTGCAATACTTGTGTTAATTGCGATTATTGTAACCGTTATTGTAATACTTATCCCAGCAAACACATCAGATGCTGTTGATAGACTGAGACAGTCGAGTCAAACATCTTTTTTAGAGAATGTTACAGAGCAAGAGAATTATAATGAACTTGAAGATAAGATTTCGAGTTCTTATTATAGATACTATGTAGAAGAAGTTCAAGATATAAGAGATCTATCACAAAGCATCAACGAAATGCTTGATTATTATTATGAATTTATTCCTTTTGCCGAAGATAACAATGTATTTTCAGATAATTATCATGGGATAAAAGACAATTTAGAAAATGCAGTAAATTATCAACAAGAAATGAATGAATTTGTTTCAGATTTGATAACTCTTGAAAATGATGCTGATACTCATATACAAAATCTGTGGATTGATTTTAGAGTAGCATATACTAATTATTTATCCAGCATGACAGGAGCAATTGAGGCTTTAAACAATGTTTATCAAGGCTGTTTTACAAACACTCTTTCAAACAATGAGGCTTCCTCGACAATACTTAATACGATTGATGATTTCTTGTATGTGATTTCTAATGAATTTTCAAATCTAACTCAAACTGATACAAAAGGGCATACATCTACATCAAATTATAATTATGAGAGCCATGGTAAAATTTTATATCTAAGTGCTTTCATTGATAATTACATTGTGGATGATAGTGATATCGTTCAATATAACTTTGAGTCAGCCTTGCAAGAAAATTATACGTTAATAAACAGATATTTTGAATTTTATAAACAAAGTAATTTTAGAAATGTTATAGAATCAATCAGCAGTGATAGCCCTTACGATATTACATTAACCTATGACGATCAAGATCAAGAAGGGATATACAATGCAGTAAAAGCATTTATTGATGTGAGGTAAATATGAAAAAGAAATTTTTATTTTCAGGTTTAGCATTGATTGTAGCACTTTCAGGACTTACAATGGTAGCGTGTGATAATAGCGATAGTACAACCAATCCGTATGAGGAGTATCAAACAACTATTACCACATTTAAAGAGTCTACATCGCTTTTCAAAAATGGTGTTACAGATGGTATAGAAAGCGACTTTTATTTGAACAATTTTAATTACATGGTAGAGTCTGACGGGGTAGGAGCAGAAGAACAAACTTTTGAAAAAGTTGAGGGTAGTAGGTATTATTTTACTCTCACCGCTTATGGATTAAACTTTATTGAGGACTATTATGTTTACCTTTCAGGCAGAACAGGCGATGATTATAGTGATTTAAATGAAAAAATTGACCAACTGAATGCTAGTTATACTAGAATCAATCAAAGTTCTATGGATATGGAAAATGATGAAGGAATTAGTGATAAGCATGTTCAAGCATACAATAGCCATTTTGCAATGTATGAAGCAAACGCAAAAGATTTTATCAATGACATATATAGCACTGCATTATCACTTTCAGATTTTATGATTGAACAGGTTGGGTTTATTGATAGTTTAGGTACAGAGACGCAAAACGATTTACAAGAACGATTTTATATAGACAGCCAGATTTTAAAGGTTTTTGACGATATAAGACGTCTTATAATTGTAAGTGCTGAGGGAATAAATTATCAAAATAGTGGATTAGAAATATTTGACGATGCGGTAAGTTCGCTTACAAATTATGCTTATCTTAGTGCACAAAATATAGGTGATTTGAGTCCTGAAACAATGGCAGATGTCATGAAATTAGGAACACTTGTTGAAGGAGAAAGGATAGTTACTAGACAAGCACTTGCTAATTTTTCAATATATGACTTTGTTGAGGATAACATGCAAATAGAAGTATATGAATTAGAAAATCAAGATGCAAGGGCTTACTATATTCAAATGCAGAAATATTTCAGCAATAATAACAATTATCTTACTCTATACTATAACAACTTATCACAAAATATATTTTAATTTAATTTTTAGCCACTAGATTGTGGCTTTTAATTTAGGGAGATTTAATATGACTGATTATCAAAAGATTGCAGAGTTGTTATATCCTACAATAAAGACCTCTGTTGAAGAAATTTTTGCACGATACCCAAAAAGAAATCTAAAAGAGGGACAAGTTGTAACTCGTTTTGCACCAAGTCCAACAGGTTTAATGCACATAGGCAATTTTTTTCAGGCTTTTATAAGTTATAACCTTGCAAAAAATACTGATGGAATAATTTTTTTAAGAATAGAGGATACCGATCAAAAAAGGAAGATTGAAAACGCACAAGCGGTTCTCTACGATATTTTGAATAGATTTGGAATAAAGTTTGATGAATACCAAACCCTTGATGGAAAAGATGTAGGGTTATATGGACCATATGTGCAAAGTCAGAGACAGGAGATTTACAAGATTTTTGCCAAAAAACTTGTAAGCGAGGGCAAAGCATTCCCATGTTTTTGTAAAAAGACTGAGGGAAAAGATGACGTATTAAAACTCAGAGAAACAAAGTTCAATGAGGATGACGAAAAGGAATATGATCCATGTAGAAATCTATCTTACGAAGAGGTAAAGAAGCATATAGACAACGGAGAGAGTTTTGCAATAAGGTTAAAAACTCAAAACACAGGCAAAGAAAGAATAAAATTTTATGATCTTATAAAAGGAGAGATTGAGGCTAAGGCAAATGCTAAGGACTTCGTCCTTCTAAAAAGTGATGGTATACCACCTTATGCGTTCGCTCATGCGATAGATGATACTCTAATGGGAACTACTATTGCTGTTCGTGGAGAGGAATATATTTCATCTACCCCTGCACATCTTGAACTCTTTGAAGCATTAGGGTTTGAACCTATTAAGTACTGCCACAATCCACTTATTTGTAAAATTGATGACGAGACAGGTAATAGGCGAAAGATTTCGAAACGCCATGACCCAGAGGCAAATATGATGTATTATTTCGAGCAAGGCTATCCGATAGATAGCGTGCTTGAATATCTTCTCAATATGCTTAACTCAGGCTTTGAAATATGGAGAAAAAACAATCCTGACCTTCCTTGGCAAGATTTTAGATTTGACATAAATGACATTACAGCAGTAGCACCACTTTTTGACACAAACAAATTTAATGATATTTCAAAGAATGTGATTGCAAAAATGAGCGGAGAACAACTGTATAAAAATTGGCTAGATTATGCAAAAGAATACGACGCTCCACTTGCAGAAATTTTGGTAAATAACAAAGATAAGTTTGTGAGACTCTGTCAAATGGATAGGGATGGTGCAGTAAAACCAAGAAAAGATATTTACAACTATGCAATGATGAAAAATTATTTTGATTATATATTCGATAGGCCTATAAAATTTGAATTAGAAGAAAAAGATATACCGCTTGCAAATGAATTTTTAAACGAATACCTTAAAAATTTCAAAATGCCAGGTAGCAATGAAGAGTGGTTCAGTGAGGTTAAATTGCTTGCTGAAAAACTAGGCTATGCAGTTGATAATAAATTATTTAAAAAATCTCCTGAAAGTTACAAGGGCAATACTGCTAAGGTTTGCGAGTTTATAAGAGTTGCTTTGACAGGACGTAAAAATTCGCCAACTTTGTATACAATAATGACAATATTGGGCGAAGAAGAGACAAAGAAAAGGCTTTCACATATCTTTTAAAATTTAAAAAGATGCAAGAATTTTAAATAAAGATTGCATCTTTTTTTATTTTTATAAATGGAGAAAAAAATTAAAGACAAATTTAATTTTATATAAAAACGATAGTACTATTTAGATTCTATATTTCCATCAATCATTAGATTAATTATTTTTCTTATTTATTTTCTGTCATAAATAAAAGTCTGTCTTTGTATATTAGTTTATAGGGAGGACAAGGTGGACATTTTGCAATTATGTTTGCTTGGATTGGTTCAGGGAGTATGTGAGTTTTTGCCTATATCTTCAAGCGGACATTTAGTATTGCTATCAAATTTATTTGGTATAGATGATTCGTTGTTTGTTAGCATAGTTCTTCATGTTGCCACACTACTTGCTGTTGTTGTGATATTTAGAAAGGATATAATAAACATTATCAGACATCCGCTATGTGAACAAAGCATAAATATATCTATTGCAACAATCCCTACATGTACAATTGTTCTTTTGCTTATGCCACTTGTCAACATATCGTTTGGTGGCAGTTACCTTGCAGTATCCTTTTTTATTTCTGCTGGATTACTATATATAACTCAAAAGTTACCGACAAGACAGACATCATTTACTAAAAAGAACGCATTAATAATGGGTATCTTCCAAGGACTAGCAGTTTTTCCAGGGATATCTCGCTCAGGGGCAACAATATGTGGAGGACTCCTTAGTAATGCAGATAAGAGAGAGTGTGCGAAATTTTCATTTTTAATGAGTATACCGATAATTATTTTATCACTTTTAATGGAAATTTATGAGATATCAGTCAATGGGCAAACGATATCTATAAATACTTTTGGACTTATTTTGGCTTTTTTAATAGCATTTGCAGTTGGAATGTTATCAATAAAACTTATGTTAAATTTGACAGAAAAAGCAAATTTTAAATATTTTGCCATTTATCTTGTTATCTTAGGTGTTTTAACTATATTTTTAATTTAATTATTAAAAGGAAAGAGAAATTTGGGCGATTTTCATTGCAAGAGTATAAATGACTCATTAAAGGAACTTAACAGTTCTATCAGTGGACTAAAAAGCGTAGAGGTTGCAAGACGAGAGAAAGTAAGACAAGATTCATCAAGTAAAAAAAATAGTATAGTAAGTAAATTCTTTGAACAATTTTTTGATCTTATGATAATTATCCTGCTTTTTGCCTCTGCTGTATCAATTGTGATAGGAATAATAGAGGGTTCATCTAGCGAAATTGTTGATGGATGCATCATTTTATTTATTGTGTTGATGAATGCGATTTTTGGTGTGATTCAAGAATACAAGGCGGAAAAATCGCTAGAAGCACTAGAAAAACTAACTGAACCAGAAACTTATGTTTTGCGAGATGGACAATTTATAAAGATTAATACCTTAGATTTAGTTCTAGGCGATGTAGTGTCTCTTGATGCTGGAACGATTGTGCCAGCAGACCTTAGATTGATTGAGACTCACAACCTAAGGCTTGATGAATCGTCGCTTACGGGAGAAAGTCATCAGATAGAAAAAAATGCAGCGAGCATTTGTAGGAAAGACTCGCCTCTGGGCGAGCGAAAAAATATGGCGTACAAAGGTAGTGTTGTCGCATGCGGAAGAGGACTAGGAATAGTTTCTGCAATGGGGGATGATACAGAATTAGGTAAGATTGCAAAGGTAATTAAGACAAGCGAAAAAGAGATGACACCATTGCAAAAATCTATAAAAGATGTAGGGAAGGTATTGACATATCTTGTATTAGGTGTTGCGGTTCTCACATTTATTATTGAAATAGTAATTAATCCTGCAAGCATAATGGACGCTTTTCTTACATCAGTTGCAATCGCTGTTGCTGCAATTCCAGAAAGCATGCCTGCTGTTATAACTATAATTATGAGTTTGGGTATTGCAAGGCTTGCAAAACAACGTGCAATTGTAAAACGCATGCACTCTGTTGAAACATTAGGCTGTTGTGATGTAATATGCTCCGACAAAACAGGGACAATAACACAAAATAAAATGTCTGTTGTTTCAATTTTTGCAAATGATAAGATGCAAAACAAAAAGATAAATTACAACCAGTCGCTCGAAAGGCTATTTAAGTGTGCCATTGCTTGCAATGATAGTTTTTTATCAGATGATAAAATTATGGGCGATCCAACAGAAGTTGCTCTTGTCGATTGTTGCAATAGATTTAATTTTTCAAAAAAAGATTATGACAAAAGAAATAAAAGAATAAATGAAATACCTTTTGATAGTAATAGAAAAATGATGAGTGTACTTACACAAGAAGATGGTAAATCAATTGTGTATACAAAAGGTGCATTAGATAGAGTGATAAGTAAATGTAGATATATTCTGATTGACAATAAAGTTGAAGAATTGACTCCTAGTTTGAAAGCAAACATATATAAGGCCAATGATAATATGGCAAATAGAGCCTTACGTGTGCTTGCACTTGCCTTCAAGTCGACAACAAGTGATAAAATAGAGGAAAATGATCTCGTCTTATTAGGACTTGTAGGCATGATTGATCCTCCTCGTAAAGAGATAAAGGAAGCAGTGAAAAAATGTAAACGTGCTGGAATGAAACCCGTTATGATAACAGGAGATTACAGTCAAACAGCATTTGCGATTGCGAAAGAAATAGGTCTTGCCAGTGATTTGGGGCAGGTGATCACGGGAAGTGAAATTTCAAAAATGAGTGATAGGCAGTTTGCTGACGCAATAGAAAATTATTCTGTTTTTGCGAGAGTAAGTCCTGAGGATAAAGTGAGAATTGTTCAAGCATTTAAAGATAAAGGACATATAGTTGCAATGACAGGAGATGGAGTGAACGATGCACCTAGTCTTAAAAAAGCAAACATAGGGATAGGGATGGGCATTTCAGGTACAGATGTTGCGAAAGAAGTCTCAGATTTGATAATTACCGATGACAATTTCGCAACAATAGTAATTGCAGTAGAAGAGGGAAGAAAAATATATCAAAACATACAAAAAACGGTCAAATTTCTCTTTTCTGCCAATCTTGCCGAATTATTTTCGCTTTTCTTTGTAACACTTCTATTCCCTCAGTATATATTTTTATTTCCAGTTCAAATATTGTTTGTAAATTTAATCACTGACTCGTTACCAGCCATAGCACTTGGTGTTGAACAGCCAGAGCGAGACCTTATGGATATTCCGCCGAGAGATTCGAAAAAAGGACTTTTTTCAAATGGTATAGGATGGTCGATAGTAATACTAGGACTATTCCAAACTTTATTTGTTGTTCTATCATATGTAATTGGTATTAAATACTATAATGAGGGCGTAGCAATAACAATGTCTTTTTATTGCTTAAATATTATCCAAATGTTCTATCTTGCTTCCATGAGAACAAATGTAAATATTTTTAGGTCTAAACCATATAAAAACAAATTTTTCTTGCTAGCAGTAGGTTTTTGTTTCGCACTTGTTGCTCTCTTTGCCTTCACCCCTCTCCAAACATTATTAGGATTACGCACACTTAATTTAACTCAATGGGGTGTAGTATTTGGATTTTCATTCTTAATGTTAGTTGTTAGTGAGATTTACAAATTTATAGAGAAAAGAATTATAAGAAGGAAAAAATAAAAGAAAAAATCCTTTGTTTTCGTTGAGTGCAAGGGATTTTTTACATCAAACGACATAAAAGTATAACAACGGGCTAGGGTGTATCGGACAAAGAGTAAAAAAATAATAAAAAAAGATAAAAAAAATGAAAAAAAGTGTTGACAAAGGATGAGCGAGTGTGATAATATAA
>CALWJU010000017.1 GCA_944381105.1 uncultured Clostridia bacterium
TTGTTGTTTTTGAGAATATTCCATTTGCCACTGCATTTGCCAAATTGTTAAGTTGTCTATCTATCTCTTTCATTTGTGCATTAAGAGAGTTTAACACCACATCTTTGCCGATATATTCGTTAAATATGTCAGCAACTGCTTGTGATAATTCTTTCAGTTGTCTATTGTGCTTTAAAAACTCTTTCACAGCACAAACAACATAGTTTTCAATATAATCCTTTTCAACACTCTTCTTGTCGCAAGTGTGTTTTCTTTTTCTATTCACACATTTGTAATAATAGTGAATGCCATTTCTTCCTGTTCCGCTGTCGCCAGTCATATTTGCTTTACATTTACCACAAACAAGTTTACCTGACAAAATAAAAGGAATTGGTGCTTTCTTTTGTGCCGCTGTGCGTTTACCTGTTTGCAAACTTTTGTTAACTCTGTCAAACAACTCTTCGCTAATAATCGGTGGATAGATATTTGTATAAACTGTGTTGTCAGCATAGACCTTTCCGCAATAATACGGACTTCGAAGCATTCTTGAAATTTGATTTATTGTCCAGTCATTACCGTTGTTTGTCTTCATACCTTGGTTTTTAAGTTTTATTGCAATATCTTTCAATCTCATACCTGAGATATAGTCATTGTAAACTTGTCTAACAATATCTGCTTGTTTTTCGTTAATTTTAACAACCTTATCTTCCACAGTATAGCCAAACGGAACTCGACCACCAACATACAACCCCTTTATTCTGCTTTCTTTTCGTCCACGCTTGACTTTTTGTGATAACTCGGCTGAATAATACTCAGCAAAACTTTCAAGCATTCCTTCAAGTATTATGCCCTCTGGTGTGTCTGAAATTTGTTCGGTTGCAGAAATAACCTTAACACCATTACGATTTAGAATAGCCTTATTCACAGCACTATCGTGGCGAGAACGAGCAAATCTATCAAACTTATACACAAGCACATAATCAAAACCTTTCTTCTTGCTATCTCGAAGCATTCTTTGAAAGTCTGGACGATGGTCATTTGTGCCTGTCATAGCCCTGTCGATATATGTATCAACAATCTTAATATTTTCTCGCTCTGCGTATTCTCTGCAAACCCTAAGTTGTCCGTCAATGCTTTGCTCTGACTGACTATCACTTGAATATCTGGCATAGATTACTGCTTTTTTCATAAAACACCACCTTTTAACCAATTATACCGCTATATTTCAAAAAAGTCAGCATGATTTTTGTTTTTTTATTTGAAAAATATAAAATGTGAGTGAAAGTGTCGTGACTTTTGGGAGAAATGTTGTATAATAAAGTTGTCAAAAGGAGTGTTAAATGGATTTTCAAACATTGATTTTTAAAATGAAAATAATCGAAAAAGAAAGAAAGGAAAATGCTGTAGCTGTGTGGAATTTTCAAAACAAAGATTATAGTTGCAGTGCTAAAAAATTTATTGACTGGCTATCAAATTTAAATGAGTCAAACATTAAAAATATTGAATTTAAAGGTTTCAATTTTGAATTTAAAATATGTGAAGAACAAGCTGAATTTTATGCTTATTATTTCAACTGCAATAAAATGAATTATAAATATAGGGCAATCTCGAATGGTAAAATTGAAGCCAAATATATTTTTGAAGATATAACAACTTTGAAAAATAAGTTGCTATTAAGATATAATTTGATTGGCAGAAATTCATATACAGTTTTCAATCAATATGACGAATCAAGTGTTTTTAAATTCAAATACCAATCAGGAGACAAGGATTTTGCCAGCCTTAGTTACGAAAATTGGGGAGTGGATAGCCATATTGGTATTTTGGATTTTTTTATAAGTTATTATAAAGATAAAAACGGCAACTATAAGTTTGAAATTGAAAGCGAACCGGGCTATGATTTTTTAAGAGTAAACGGATTAAAAATTGGAAATAAAAAATTATACTATTTTTCACAAATTTTGCAACACACTGTTGAAGATGGTGGAATATCAAGTCTAATTATCGCGGAAAATCACGAATATTTGCTTTTAGGTTCACCGGAACAAATTGCAATAGAACTATGCGTTGATATGGAACGAGAAAAAGAAAAATGGGTTAATTTTAGTGAAGAGTATGGTGGTGCAAACAAATTTTTACTAAAACTAAATGAGTTACAAAAACTTGCTAAAGATAATTAGAGTTATTGTGAGTGAAATATTAAAAAATACTAAATGTGAGTGAAAGTGTCGTGACTTTTGCGGAAAATGTTGTATAATATGATTGATGATAGGAGCGAAGATGAAGTTTAGTGAAAAACTTAAGAAGTTGAGACAGGAGCAAAATCTCACGCAAGATGATTTGGCGGAGAAGATTTTTGTCACTCGCACTGCCATTTCGAAGTGGGAGACCGACAACGGCTATCCAAGCATCGAAAGTTTGAAACTGCTGGCAAATCTTTTCAACACAACAATCGATGAACTTATCAGCGAAGAAGATGTCAAAATTAAGGAAGATTTGGAACTTAAAAACTCCAAAGTCAATCACTATACTGCACTTGGCGGACTTGTAATTGCAGTAGTTTGTGCGATTTGCCTATACTTTATCAAAAACGCAATTTTGTTTGGAGTGGTAACCGCGCTTGCCATACTCAGCGCTTGCCTATATTTCACATTCACGCAGTTGTCGCTGACCTATTATAAAGACAAAAAACTGACCAAAAGGCAACTAACCTACAACAAGTTTAGAGAGATCTTATCCGCAATTATTATCTTTTTAATTCTATTTGCAGTGGTTAGAAATATTTAAAAGGAGAAATGGGATGAATGCAAGATCAAAGAAAGACAAATATAAATTTGATTTTAATATCGTGCGAGAAGAGATAAATTTACTTGACCCTATGGGCTTAAGTCCTGGAAAGTCCACACCAATTGACGAATATGATATGGAAGTTGAAACAATTTTAACAAAATTAAATAAAACGGATGATTATTTTTTATTAGCAAAGGAAATGCAAACAATTTTTAATAATATGTTTGATGAAAATTTTCAAGAAGAAATATTTTTCGATTGTGCCAAAAGAATAATAGAGAGAACACAAAAAAAGTAGGAGTTTGTATGGAAATTAAAGAAATAATTGATAAACTAAAAAACAAAGGAATTGTTTTTGCAAACGGACTTACCGAAGAAGAGTACGCGAGTATTGAAAGTCTTTACAATATAAAATTTCCAAAAGATTTAAAGAAATTTTTGTCGGTAGGTTTGCCATTTGCAGAATACACTTCATATCCACCTATTGTTGGTGAAAAAGAATATGGTCATTATTCCTTTCCGTTTCCTGTTTGGAATGATTTTGGCAAAGAAAATATTAAAAAAATTAAAGATTGGATTGCAGAGCCTAAAAGGTTGTTAAAGGAAGAGTATGAAAATGCCAAAAATAATAAAAAAGAGTTTTGGGCTTTTTGTAATGATTTGGGTTTGGATTTTGAAAAGAAAATCGAAGAAATAGACAAAGAGTTTGATAGTTTTGAAAATAATCTTGAAAACACCATTCCAATTTTTGGACACCGATATATGTTGCAAAAGGACAATTCGCCCATTCTTTCAATTCCACAAACGGATGATATAGCACTATATGGAAAAGATTTACAGGACTATTTAGAATGTGAATTTTTAGGCAAAAAAGTTGATGTTGACTGGAGTAAGGCAAAATTAGAAAATTGGCACAATGTTTTATTTAGATAACTAAAAGGAGTTTTTATGGAAAACAAAAAATACATTTGCCCGATTTGTGGGTATGATGGATTGGAAGAACCACCCTATGATGAAACAGGGCTCGGAAGTTATGATATATGTCCATGTTGCGGATATGAATTTGGAACAGGTATGTTTTATGAGAAAACTTTGGGCAAGTATGTGAATGCTGTAAAATCTGAAGATGAAAAATTTTTCAAAGAATGTCTTGACCTATGGGTAAAATCTGGTTGTAATTGGTTTAGAAAAGAAAACAAGCCGAGAAATTGGAATATCAAAAAGCAGTTATTAAATACTGGAGTGAAAGAGCAAGAAATTGCTGGTCTTTTGGAAGATTACTTGTATGACGGTCCAATTGCAACATTTCAAATTATCGACTATATAGACGTGGAAAGGGATTACTCCGATATGAGTGATTTTGAACAAGAGAGTTGTGTCGGATTTTTTGATAATATGATAGATTTCTGGTATCCTGAAATAGAAAACTTATCAACCTGTTTTAACAAAGTTTCTAGGAAAGAAACAGGTCTAAATCGGTGGGGAGTAACAATTTTTCCACCTCAGTCTTTAAAAGAATTTTATAGGATAGTTGATATAAAAACCCCAGAAGATACACCGCAAAAAGAAAATTTATTAAAACTTATAAAACAAGCACAAGAAGAAAATAAATATCTTATTCATTATGGTGTTTGATTGTAAATTTTTATTTCTATTTAATTGTATAAAACTAGCATAAAAGGAGTTTGTATGGAAAATAAAACATATATTTGCCCAGTTTGTGGGTATGATGGATTAGAAGAACCGCCGTATGATGAAATAGGCGGAATTTGTCCATGTTGTGGAGTAGAATTTGGTTTTGATGATTTCGACTTTAAAAATTTAACTTTTGATACAGTTCGTGAAAAATGGTTGAAAGATGGTGCTGAATGGTTCGACAATAAAGCGAAGCCTAAAAATTGGAATTTGGAGAAACAATTAAAAAACTTACAACTTCCAGAAGTCCAAAGAATAATTGAAAAAATTACCAAAAAATATACAGATATACATAATTTGCATCTTAAAAATAACAAGTTTCAAAATTAAAAAAAATTTTTATGCTTAAACAAAAGGAACTTTATCAGTTGTGATATAGTTCCTCTTTTATCAATTTTCTTCAAAATAAATTAAATTTTCTTTTTTTGTAAGTTTCAAAGTCAATCAACCTTTACACATTTTCCCTTTACACACATCCTCGACTTTAAAGCAAAAAAAACATAATAAAAAATGCCGGATAAATTACCCAACATTTTGAAGTCTATCTGCTCTATCTTTTATTGCTAATGCCTCTATAAATTGGTCTAAATCTCCATTAAGAACCCCTTCTAAGTTGTACGAAGTGAGGTTTACTCTATGGTCTGTTACCCTTCCCTGAGGATAATTGTACGTCCTTACACGCTCAGAACGATCGCCCGTACCAACTTGGCTACGCCTTTCTTTTTTTAACTCCTCGTCCTGTTTCCCCTTGTAAAATTCATACAATTTAGAACGAAGTATACTCATTGCACGTTCTCTATTTTTTATTTGAGACCTTTCATCTTGGCAGGCAACAACAATCCCTGTTGGGATATGGGTTATTCTTATTGCAGACTCTGTCTTATTGACATGTTGACCGCCTGCTCCACTTGAACGATAGGTGTCTATTTTTAAATCCTTTTCATCTATATCAAACTCAACATCTTCAACCTCAGGCAAAACAGCAACTGTCGATGTTGAGGTGTGTATTCTGCCCTGACTCTCGGTCTCTGGAACTCTTTGTACTCTATGAACACCACTTTCATATTTAAAATGGCTGTAAGCGCCCTTCCCTTTTACCATAAAAGTTATTTCTTTGATGCCTCCAAGTTCGGTCTCGTTCAAATTCATAACCTCGACTTTCCAATGTTTTTTGTCAGCATACATACTATACATACGATAGAGAACACTACAAAATAGGGCTGACTCCTCTCCGCCTGCCGCCTGCCTTATTTCTATAATAGCATTATTATCATCATTTTCATCTTTTGGCAAAAGTAAAACTTTAATATCTTCAACCAATTTTTCTATTTCTTTTTTTAGTCTTTCTATTTCTTCGTAGAACATATTTTTAATTTCATGGTCTGTCTCATCGTCATATTGCTTTTGACAATCTAATAGTTCGTCATAATATTTTTGCAATTTATCATGAGAAAGTGCAATATCTTCAATTGACGAGCGCTCTTTTACCAATTTCTTCCACTGACGGTTATCCGCTATAATATCTGGATCTGAAACTAACTTATTAAGTTCCTCATATCTATTCTTTGTCTTTAAAGTTTTTTCTAATATTTCCTTTGCCTGCTCTTCCATATACAATCCTTTCTATTTTACTATAATCTTTAATTATGTTGACGTCGTAAAATTGCTGTTCAGTCATCATCTCTTTTACTTTTTGAGCCTGACCTTGACCTACCTCAAAAAATAGCCAACCATTTTTATTTAGGTGTTTGCCAGAACTTGCAATTATTTCTCTATAAAAATTCAGCCCATCAACGCCCCCGTCAAGAGCAAGTCGTGGATCAAACTTTTTAACTTCGACATCAAGTTTTTCAATATCACCACTCTTTATATATGGTGGATTTGAAATGATTATATCATACTTTTTATTTTTTTTCAAGCCTTTGAATAGATCTGATTGTATAAATTCAACTTTAACATTGTTGTTTTGTGCATTTATTTGAGCAACACCTAACGCTCCCTTTGATACATCCACTGCTGTAACTTTGCATGGATAATATTTTGCAACCGCTATTGCAATAGCGCCACTCCCTGTACACATGTCTAGTACGCTTTCCAGTTCATATTCTCTTATTTTTTTTAGTGCTTCATCTACAAGTAGTTCTGTCTCCATCCTAGGCGAAAGAACTTTTTTGTTGACTTCAAGCCTAAGTCCATAAAATTCAACAAATCCAAAAATACTTGATATAGGCTCTCCCTTAGCACGCTTTTCACATGCTCTCATTATTTCCCTATACTCTTTTTGACTGACAGAGCGTACAAGTTTAGCATCTGCTCTGCTTTTATTTAGAACAGTCGCTATAATCCAATCTACATCACTCTGCTCAAACCTTTCGCTATTTTTAAGTTTTGTCTGCATTTCTGCATAAAGTGTAGATATCGATATCCTGTTCTTATCCGTTTTTTCAAAATCTTTGAAATTTTCAAGTTCTAACTTCGCACTCATAATCACCTCTTCCTGCGTAATATTAGGTTTGCCACATACTAAAAAATTGGTTACGAGAGATAAATCTTTCAGCCACAAGAGTTTTGTGTTTGACACAAACCTTAACAACTCATAGGACAAACTTATAATAACAAATATAAGCAATAAATTAATAAAGAAATTTATTATAAAATTGATATTTATCGCAATTAATGATATCACAAATAAAGACAATATGGAAACAATTACAATGAAATTTAAGAAATTTAATGGACAAATTCTATGTCTGTAAGAACCTTTTTCTCCGTTTTGCCAAATATTTCCGACGCCATTAAAAGAATATAAGCCACTCATAAAAGGACAAAATCTTAATATTACCATAACCGCATAAAAAATAAGTATTCTAAATAAAGCAATCATAAAACTTTGAAAATAATAGTTTGTTGAAATAGTAAAGATACTATTAAAAATATATGATGGCAAAACGCCTAAAAGCAAATAGCCAATAAAAAAAGAAATTACTATACTTGCTATTAACATAATATAATCTGATAGAAAATTTATTCTATCGGTGCTTTTAGCCGATTTATTTTTACCTTCTTCCTTTTCCTGTCTTTGTAAAACAAAACAACGATAGTAAAGATTAAAACCAAAGAAAAAATATGTGATACCTCGTATTATAGGTTTATCAAATATTTTATTTGTTTCCTTTATATTTTCGCCATTAATATTTTTATCTCCATTCTCATCTATTGTGCTAACGCACAACCTATTCTTATCATAAATAGCGACACCATTACTTAAAGGTATTATCATCTTATCCATAAATTTATTATAGCCATATTACCAACAAAATATTTACATCTTTTTAAATTCAGAAATTCCTTAAATATACTTGACAAAATACTAATTTTAATAAATAATTTATATATGAAAATACTTCTTCCCATTCTTTCATTTGTAATGTCTTTGGCAAATTTCACTGTTGGTGGAAGTGGATATATCATCTCTTCTTACGCCTATTTGTACACACAGCCCTCTTTTTCGTCCGAAAAGGTTAGTATAGACGGAGAAGTTGTAACGTTGTTACACGGACAAGAATTTATAATAGAAGAAGAGAATGGAGATTTTGTGTATATATCTTTATCTTACCAGCAAAAAGAAATCAATGGTTATGTCTATAAATTTTATATAACAGACACCACATCGCAAGAAGTATATCCTGTTTTCAATGGAAAGGTTCGACGGGAGGCAATACTATATGATAAAATACTCAATGACGGCTTAGAAGAGTATGAAGAATCTGGATATTCTCTGTATAATGGTCAAGAAGTTTATATTTATAATGGATATGACAGCAGTGAAGAATATACGGCAGTACAAGTCGTGCTTGAAGATGGTTCTCTCTATAATGGCTATATTAGAACAGAAGATTTAGAGCCACAGGGTATAAGTCCATTGCTTATTACTGGAATTACGATAATAGCCGCTTGTGTAACAGTAACACTTTCAATTGTTTTTATTAAAAAAATTAAAAAAAGCAAGAAATAAATGTCATTTACCATTGATTTTTAATAAAACTCCATGCTAAATTATGCAAAAGGAGTTTTTTTATGAAAATTAATGAAATTGAAAAATTAAAAAAAGAAGTGTGGTATCTTGGACATGTAAAAATACCACAACTTCAAGAATTGATAGAAAATAGTTCGACAGGAGACTTGTCTTCTATTGTGAATGATGTGAATGAGTGCAAAGATGATATTGATTCTCTTGAATCCTCTCTTTCTTCAATGAACACCAATATCTCATCTATAAACACAAGCGTCTCATCTATAAACACAAGTATAGACCAGCAAGGGACTAGCATATCCAATCTTCAAAACTCGGTAGAAACTTTAAATACGTCGGTTAGTTCAATAAGTAGTAACTTTCAAGAGGATATAGATAATGTAGAGACACAGATTACTTCCTTAAATTCAACGACCTCATCTCATGCTACTACCTTGTCCTCTTTAAGTTCTCAAATTTCTACACTGTCTAATTCTATCTCATCCCTCTCCTCACAATTGACCGAACTTGAAAATACTGTTGACTCTATGGAGCCTGGTTCAGGTTCTGGCTCTACTATAACAGTTGTTTATGATAAAGAAAGTGATGATGCTACAATAAACCTTGGCTATACAGACGGAATTCTAATTGGCACATCACTTGTTCTCGATCTATCATCCTACTCTTCTATTCGAGTATATGCAAGTTTTAATAACTTTGACCTTCAAGCAGAGTTTAAACTAGACAACAGAGAAGGTACTGACTTTAACGCCTATACCTGTGCAACAAACTTTGCAACATACTATTTTTCAAAGTTCTATGTGAACGCCACAAGAACACGTTTTACTACCAACTATGTTGCCGAATTAGTTTTTAACAATGACGGCTCAGTTACAAAAACACTTATAAGAAATGATGCTGACTTCTATATATACAGAATTGAATGTCTATCATAAATCTTTAAAAGTTTGTCTGCAACTGGCCTGTTATAAACCCATAAACTATTAAAAATATGACAAACGCATACATAAGCAAAGAACATATAGCGTTTATTCTTTGCCAGGGATTTCCAACTCTTATATCTTGCAATGAACTATTAAAGGTAAATATAGTGCCCATTGCATAGGAAATTGATATGATACAAAGCCAATCTGATAATATTCCAATATACTTTAAAACAATGCCTGCAATGGCTATAAGACATGCAAAAATACCTAAAATTCTTGCCATCATCATCTTATGTTTTAAATGTTTTGCATAATCGTTCATCTTGACCTCTCTTAATTGTTTTTTATAAAACTAAAAACATCACAAAGTGTATTTGCTTTACAAATATTCACTAATCATAGTATAAGTTTATATTAAAAGAGAAATTAAGTCAACAAAATAAAGAGATTAATCAAATTCTGGAATAAAATCTTCTGCTGATGAAGAAAAATCTTGAATGTAACCGTTGTTTAAATTTAGTTTTTCAGCATGATTTAGCACAAGTTTATACTCTAATGGGTATAATTTTCTACTTTTATAATTTTCTGTTGGCGTAAACTGACTCATAAGACTTATTTTTGTGCCTTTCAAGTTTTTGTTAATAAAATCTAGTATTTTATTGCTATCATGATATTCATTAGGAAGAACAAGATGTCTTATAATTAAACCGCTTACCATCAAATCATCTTTGAATTTATCTTTTTTCAATTCCCTCATTTTAATTATGCTTTTACTTGCCCAATAGAAATAATCTGATATCCTTGTATATTTTTTAGATGTTTCAGCAGAATAGAATTTTAAGTCTGGCAAAAAAACATCTACAACTTTTGCCAACTTTTCGATTACTTCTGGCTTTTCATATCCACCACTATTCCAAACAATAGGAATAGACAATTTTTCAATAGAAAGAGCATTATATAATAAAGAAGAATAATGCGTTGGGGTTATCAAATCAATACATGAAAATCTGTTTAAGTCATAACTTTTTAATAATTTAATAAACTCTTTTGGAGTATATTCTTGTCCGAAAACTTTGTTAGATATCTTATAATTCTGGCAAAATGAGCATTTTAAATTACAGCCTGAAAAGAAAATAGCAAGAGCACCTTTACTTCCACTTATACATGGTTCTTCCCACATAAAATTTTCTATTATCTTTGCAACTACTATCTTTTTGGGTGCTTGACAGAATCCAAACTTCTTAATTCTATCTACCCCACAATTATGAGGGCAATCTTTACATAATTCTATCATAAACATATTATACAAAATTTTATATACAAAGTCTATTGTATATAAACAATTGTAATACCTGGATTTGATTTATTTAAATCTTCGTCGCCATAAATAGATTTATCTTTAAGTAATATTTCCATACTACTTTTATCAAACATGTTCCACTTATCACCTCCAAAAAAATCCTTTATATAGCCACTCTTTTTCCATTGATTTAATAAACGTCTGAGATTAAGCAAAATAGCTCCACCCTTGCCATGCGAACCATAGCCATGCAGTACTTTAATAGCAGTAAGCCCTTCTTTTTTAGCATTTTCTATTTCTATTTCACATACAGCCAAGGCATAATCAACACTACAATTTTCTTTTTTTAAATCTATAAGCCTCATTGAACCCTCTTATAGAATATTATATCACATATGTTTGTTAAAACAAAATACTTATCCTTCCATTAGCATTTTATCAGCAATAAGGGCAATCAACTCACTATTGGTCGGTTTGTCATTGCTACCATAAACTTTGAAGCCAAAAATATTATTAATGTTCTCAATCTTACCACGATTCCACGCCACCTCAATAGCATGACGCATACCTCTTTCAACTTTTGACGAACTTGTTTCAAATTTTTGAGCAATAGTAGGATATAACCGTTTAGTGATTTGACTAATAATTTCTGGTTCTTCAACCGCTAACTTTACAGCCTCCCTTAAAAATTGATACCCCTTTATATGAGCAGGTATTCCTATGCTGATAAAAATACTTGCAATCTTTTCATCTAGGGCCTTGTTTGCATCGACCGCAGGTCCTATATTCATTAAATCTTGTAAACGCTCTTCTAAATTTTCAGGCATAACAGGTTTAACCATAAAATAACTTGCACCTTCTTTTAATGCCTTCGACACAAAACCCGAATGAGAAAGATTTGAGATAAATATTACCTTTGGGCAATCCTCTTTCATTTCTGTTTTTAAGGTTTCGATTACCTTAAACCCATCAATTCCAGAAAGAACCACCTCACAAATTAAAAAATCTGGTTTTAGTTCCTCAACCTCCTCTACAACTTGAATTCCATCAACATTTCCACCAAATACTTCATATCCTGGTTTTTTGTTAAAATACTCATATAACTGATTATCCTTTGCATTGTCGGCAAAATATAGCCTTATGTCTTTTCTTATTCCCATAATTTTACTCCTTTTTAACAAGGATAAGATACCACTTTTAAAAAAATATCGGAAATAGAAAAATATGGATTAATGACGATATTCAAGTGTTTTTGTCGAATTTTGTTGAGAGTGAAATTTAATGTCATTTTATCAAATAAAAAAATGTATTTTTTAGTTAAATGTCGCAAGTTAAACTATAAAGTTGACTTTTGTCTTGTGTAAAAACTGTATTTATACAATTCTTGTTTTGCAGAAAAATCAAATATTAAAACCTTCCTCCTATTAAATTAATAATCAATTATATTAGATTTCTTGATACAAAAAAACTCTACGAAAAGAAGATTTCCTCCATTTCATAGAGCCTTTTTTTTAATTATTAGCAATTTCATCCATTCTCTTTTTCCTGCGTTTTCTTATAAGTATAACAAGAAGAAGCAATAATAATAGCAGTATAATAAATCCAATTACTATACACAAAACTATTGTCAATGTTGAGGTATCCTGTGTAATTCTTGCATTGCTTCCAAGAACCCAGAATAGCCCTCCATATGAGGTTTCAGGGTTTGTGTAATTTCTATAAAGAGTTAGCCCTGTAATTTCTGCCGAACCTAAATGCATAGTTCCATTGAATGGATTTTCATGTGTTCCAATTGGTACCCAAAATCTTCCTGTTAAATCAATGTCTCCTATAACTTGATATACGGCCTCACTATATTTAATTCCATTTGTTTCATTGACAAGGCCTGCATTTACAGCATAAGCAACAAACGCAAGTTCTCGTTCACTGCTAATAAGGTATGGATTACTATCAGTTCCGCCACCTAGCAAACTATTTGCCCTTGCATCATCGTCTGTCCATAGCAATCTTGAATAAATTACCCTAATAGTTAAATTATATTGTTCATATCTGTCCATAAAACTTTGACTTATAGCAAGTTGATTGTCATCATCCAGCCAAGAAAGTACACTAACATCATATTGACCGTCAAAGATAAGAATATCACTTAATTGATAGTTTGCAAGCACATAAACCCTAAGATAAACTGTATCGCCATATATTACTTGATAAGTACTTCCACTATCTGCATTATATGTATTCCCACGAACATCTACAAAACTCAAACTTCCTGCTCTATAAATTTCGCCATTATTGACAGCATCAACAACCTGCATTTCAAATGTTAACTTTATAGATTGTCTGCTATAACCAAGAGTTAAATCAAGATGATAACTTTCTCCATTCTCTGTTAGGTTTTCAGCAACCAAAGTAGTAGTGTAAATGTTGTAACCTACCTGATTTGTAGACAAAGTAAACATATCACTATTAATAGTTACATCATAACCATAAGACGTATTTATAATAATTCTAAATGTTTGTCCTATGATGGCATTTATTTGGCTGTTATAATCTACCGCCTGACCATTTATATATACACCAACAATACTATGAATACCAACAATTCCACTATAATCCAAATCAATAGTAACAGGCTTACCTTCAAATACCGCTCTAATGTTAAGTGGAGATACAATCAACTGATCGAAAGTATATAGATAACTATTTGTCGCTTCATCATATTGACCTTCATAAATTTCATCTGTATCTGTATTGACAAAATGTATAAAGTTATATCCATCATTTGCTTGTGCTCTAAGAGTTACAAGTGATTCAGTAGAGAAAGACTCTCCTGTTACAACCTCTCCATTTTGAATTAAATCAGCATTTCCACCTGTTGTGCATGAAATATTAAATCTTGGTTGATATACTGCTCTAATTTGATAATTTCCAGTATCAAATGTCATATCAAAGTTTGCTGGATATACAGTTTCCGCCTGCCCATTATAAGAAACTAGCCAATTTATAAACTCATAGCCAGTATATTCAAGCGCTTGGAATCTTAAAATAGATTCCGCACTAACTTCCACATACCAAAGGTCATCCTGTCCTATCCAATATCTAGTATCCCCTAGATTTGTTATAACATTCTCAATAGTTGCGTAATACAAAGAATCTTCAAATCCTTCTGGCATAAATGATATAGAAATCATTGCTCTATTGTAAATCCATGAAGCGTATAAAGTGAATGTTTGCGTCTCGGCATCATAGTTTGCAGTTTCTTCATAACCAAATCCTGTCCACTCGTATCCAGTTTCCTTCCATTCGCTTAAAACAATTCCATCTCCGTCAATATACTTAGTTCCTCTTCCAGTTTGTACAGTGTAATATCCATCTAAGGAGTAACCCTCTCTTGTAGAAAATACTTGTGCTCTTTGTTCGTCTGTAAGGCTACTTAGTGATAAAGTCTGTCCATAAATAACTGCGTTAGGCAAAGACACTTGTATATCGTCGGTTACATAGAATACAATGTTATAAATTTTCGGCTGTACATAGATATAAATAGTAGCGTCTGCATTAACATTCGTAATATTCAATGTCGAATGTTTAGTAAATCCATTTTCGTATGGATCGCTTTCGCTAACTGAACCTATACTAACTGCACCTTCGTCAAAAGTACCATCATCATAATCAATTTGTACTTTAAGTTGTCCATTTTCTTCTACTAGGTCATAAGTAAATTGAGAATATATATCTATTGAAAGAGTTTCTCCTGTAACAACGCTAACATGAACATTCTCTGAATTATTTTGACTTGCCCTTATAAATATGGACGAGGTATCAACAGAGATTAACCCTCCATCTACAACATCAAAACTATCATCTGTTACAAACTGAATATTGACTTGATTTTCTTCGGCAACAAATATTGCATGAATTTCTGCACCATCTCTTATCCCACTTACTACATATACAGTTTCACCACTAACAGTAGTATATGACCCAACAACAACCCCAGTAGTAGGAGAATTTACAACAATTGAAAAACCACTGTTTGCTTCAACCATAATATAGATTACATCATCAGTTTTTGAAAGCACGTCATAGTCATAATACATACTATCTTGTCCGTTAAGGTAATACTCATCTCCCAGTCTGTTTCCTTGTGAGTCAACTAGATATACATAACCACCTACATCCGTTCCATATATAAACTCATAGTTTAATTGAAGAACACCTTGTACATGTACATAAGCGTCTGATGCTGTAAATGTTACTTCAATAGATGTTATTGGAGAATTAGGATCAAACATTAATGTCAAAATACCTGTTTCAGCATCATAACCATCTGTTGTTTCCTCACCATTTACAAAGATTTGCTCAATTTCATATCCATCGTCTGGCTCAATTAGAATATAGACATTTTCTCCAAGCCTTAAAGATGAGGTCAAAGACTGTCCTCCATGAACAATTGTAGGTTCGCTATCGGCTTGATAAAAACTTAATTGTCCATGACTGCCTGAAATAAAGGTTATGTCTGAAAGTCTCTCTCTGAATACAGCATTAATAACTATACTTTGAGATGGTTCTTCGCTTTCTAATATGTTTCGTAAAGAACTATTTATCAATAAACGTGTTTCAGCATCTTCTGCTATAACTACATCGCCAACCATCCATCTTTCAAAGATATAAGCATCTAAAATATTCATAGCACCTAGGTCTAATTCTCCGCCAAATGATACTGTTTGATTAATTTCAGTAGTTATTTGACCATATCCTTCTTGTCCCTCAGCAACTTGAAGGATGAAATTATAAGTTCGCTCCGTCGATGTAAATGAAAGAGTAAAGTTATCATTAATATTGTCTATGTTTACAGTAAGATGATAATTTCCATCACTTCTATCATACTCGCAAGACTGGCTTACAATAAACTCTTCAATGGTAGAGGTTGCTTGACCATCCATGTAACCATACCTTAAAGTTGCTGTAACTATCAAGTCCACATCACTTCGTATGCTGTATGTTCCGCCAGTAACATCTACGCTCTCTCCATTAAATTCTATTGATATAAATCTATCACTAATATCTCCAATAGTTATGGTATTTAATGAAGGCAATGCTTCAACAACAAATTCAATATCATCTACAAAATTTCCCCAAACAACAGTCAAAGTCTTTCTATCTTGTGAAATTGTTTGTTCTATGTCTGAGAATGTATTTGATATATAAGTAAGGCTAGTGTTGTTAAACTCATAACCCTTGCTTGCTGTAAATACCAATCTAACACTACTTTCTGTAAATACACTATATATATCTTCTTCTGATATTTCTTGTAAAATATTGTCAATAAATACTTGATAATCGTCTATAAACTCACCTGTAATCAACATTTCGTTAGTGCCAGGAGTTGAAGATATATTTATTGTACCATTATCAATCAGATTATATACATCAATGCCTGTACTTGTTATATCATATTCTCCGTTTAAAGATTGGTCATCTATAACAAAATCGTAACCTTGATCAGCATTTACTACAAGAGATAAAATTTCTTCTCCATAGATAACTGTAAACGAATCTCCACTCTCAACAATTTGTCCATTTACAAGTACTTCAATTCTATTTCCGTAATTAATTGTTAAACTGTAAGAATTATTTATATAATCTGCATAAAGAGTTACTGTCCAAGTATCATCGTCTAGACTTCCGATAGTATGGAATATATCACCTCTTTGATAAATTATACCATCATTATCTACCCATTGATAATTTCTACCTGGGAGAACTGCGGATGGCAGATCACTGTCTATTTCAGAACCATACACAGCATTTATAAATTCGTTGCCAACAATTTCTCCTTCGCCAGCATCAAAGTAAATTGTATAATTTTCTCCTTGCCACTGTGCAAAAAGAGTTATCTCGACGTCTTCGTTAAGGTCGTCAAATAAACTATCGACAATTTCTTGCAAAGACATCTCTCCTATATTAATTCCACTACCATACTGATAACCAGTGAGACTATAAGTTCCTTGCATAACTCTTAAAACAGGAAGATCGCTTTCATATATATCAGCAAGAGATGAATAACTATATGTCAAATATGTGCTTTCATTATCAATCCTAGATGTATAATTAGGTAAATTAGCATCTATTATGAAAGATACTTGAATTTCTTCCATATTGACAATAAGTTCAATAGCAGATTGAATTGTATCTATTGTTATAACACCACTATTTTGCCCAACATCTTCAAGGTCTGCACTACCATATGTTCCATTTATTGTATATCTTGATATTTTATAACCTACAACTGCCGACACAGATATTTCAATTGAACTATAATACCTTACAAGATTTGTATCGCTCTCATAATATTGTCCAGAAATGACATAATCATTTATATTTTGACCATTAACTATCACTTCGTAATAATCAATTTCCCACATGGTATATATTGTAATTGTTTTTTCAGTATTTTCAGCATCATTTACAATATTCTCTATAATTTGGTTAATGTTTTGAGATGTTAGTTGAATATACTCTTCTCCTTGCAATATCATCCATCCAACAGCATGATAGCCCACTCTTGTTGGATAAGTTAATTGTGAAATTAACTGTTCGCCATCATATTCATTTGGGAAAGACAAGATAAAGAATGTATCCCTAACAACAGGCGACTGCCCATCATCTACAAATTCTCCGTCTGTAACTAGCAGTGGATCTTCTGTATCAGCGTCAACCATAAAGTAAATAGTGTAAGCATTGATTGTGCCTCTTACATTATTAACTACTGAATAGTTGCCTTCATCTACGCCAGCAAGAATTATTGTAACCTCTTTATTTTGTGCGATCATCTCATTGTCATAATGGCTTGCTTGTGTGTCAATGTAAACATTATCTCCACTTATCACGCCATATGCAGATATATCACTATTAAAACCTTCTGGTAGGTCATCAGTTCCATCATAATCTTTTACTATGAGATTTGACAAACCTGATAAATCTATACTCTTTGGAGAAACATTTAATTCCACAATAAAACTAACATTGTTTTCTCCGTCAAATGTAAAGTTTTGACTTGAAAGAGTGATATTTATTGGTACATTTGTGGCAATTAAATAGTTTGATGAAGATAAATATTGGTTTTTAACGGTAAAGCCTGTAAAACTAATGAATCCGTTTTCAAGATCTGTTGTAATTCCATCTAATGTTAATACAATATCCCCTACAATAGACAACAAACTATCCAGCGATGTATTTTGACCAATTTGTCCGTAAACTACATCTGTGTTTGTTAACACCAAACTTTGCTGGCTTATTTGAAGAGGAGTAATAGAACCTAAAACATTGCTATTTTCAATGTAATAATTTGCACTATCATCTCCGCTTAGAGAAAGGTTGTTTAAAGCAATATTATTTCCTACAATAACACTGCTATATTCCCCTGTTAAAATTACATCATCATTTTGAACAAGATTTATAAATTCAACACCAGAAGATACAATATCATTATTTCTGTCAAACACCTTGGTTACAGAAGATATAGTCAACGCCCTTCTCTCGATTGTAAGTTGTCCACTAGAAACTGCATCATCGAAATTTGAGTTTTGTCCGAATGTAAAGACTAAATTTTCAAGATCATAGTTGCCTGCGTTTATTGCACTTGGATAAGATATTGTTATATTTTCAAGGGCTAAACTATACAGCCATGAAGATATATTTGTTCTGTTTCCATCATCAAGAATATAAAGAGTAAGGCTAGATTCGCTTTCTCCCGTGCTTATCATCCATCTTCCGTTTTCAGCATCATATCTTGTAGTAAAAGTAGGTGCACTGCCATTATAAGTCATAGTAAGAGGACTATCAATTATCACTTCAAGAACATAGCCTGATTGATTAATTGAAAATACACAATCAGAAAGTGTAAAATTATAATTGCTATTTTCTGAATGTACGCTAGTAAAATCGTACTGACCAACATTTTCTCCCTCTTCTCTTGTCAATAAAACAGAAACAACTTCACTATTTGTATCTTCAAACATAGTTAAATTAAAGACAAATTCTGGATCTTGACTTCCAAATATCTTGCTTTGCAAACTCTCTGGAATATCTTCCATTGTGATAGTATAGCCATAAGCTAGGATATCAATATTTGTTGAGAAAGATATGTCGTTAAATACATTTTCGTTAAGTCCCAAAGTCAATGTATATTGCCCAGCGTCTCTCAAATATTGATTGCTTATGCCACTCAAAGTAAAATAGTAATTTGAGGTATTTTGAGCATTAAGAATTTGATCAAGATTTACCTCTCCTATGTTTTCAAAATTTACTATTATTGAAGATGAATGGTCTGTATTTGCATATGTAAATTCTGTTTCGTTTAAAGATATTTGACCAATGTCGATACGAGTAATTGAAATTGTAAATGTAAGATTTATAGATTGAGAAACATACCCTTCTCTGCTAGCAGTTATACGTAGTATGTATTGTCCATTTGAGGAAGTATTGGCAGGCACAGAAAAACTTTCACCTTGTGCATAGATCTCGCCATCTTTTAACCATGTATAAGTATAATCAATATCTGTTGTATTTATATTTGTAACACCTGTGCCAGTTACATTGTCAACGGATATCCCATCTGTCAAAGCACCATACTCTGCTTTTGCAGATCTAATTATAGTATCATTTTCTACTGTAACATCAGCCTCAGGTATAGCAATTTCCCAAATGGCTGTAATCATAGAAGATGTTATATCTGCATTTTCACTTATTGTGATTTCATTACCATCACACTCAATCATTGAATCTTGTGAACGCCATGATACAAACTCAAATCCTGTCCAATCTGGTTCAGTTGCAACGACTGTATTTCCAGCCTTTACATATAAATATCCTTGATTACTGCCTTGATCTCCAAGGCTCATAAGTATAGCCTTATAATCAGTGAAAACTACATTTAACTGACTTTCTTCGCTAAATGTTTGGCTGAATGAATTTGATGGTAAACTTGAAAGGCTATTTAAAATTCTCAGCAAGTCTGAATAAACTGAGGAATCAGTCCAACAAAGGATATCCATCTCGCCATCCACCATAAAATCAAATGTAACTTCAACATCCTGCGATACTATTATTTTTAGTGAGTTTGAACCGTTGCCTGTAAGCGAGAACACCAATTGACCATCAACCATAAAATTATATGATTGTCCATCAATAGTCATACTTTCATTTTCAAAAGTAAAGGAATTGATAGTTAAATTATATGCGGTCAGATCACTTACAGTCTGTTCTTCAACATTTAAATATTGAACGTTAGCATTTATTTGATATGTATTGTCTAAATCAACAATTTCATAGCCACCAACAATTGTAAAAATAAAGTTTTCTTTTTTGTCCACACCATTTAATTCTACGTCAAAATCAATTTCAAATTGATCTGCTGTCTGATAAAGTCCAATTTCTTCTGATAGTGTGGTAATACTCCTTAAAATCACATCGAAATTCACATTCCACTCTTGTAGAGTGATTCCAACTTCACCCGTAACACTTTGTGTATTTCCATTATAAAATCCTTGTTCATCAAAGGTAAAGGTAATTGTTGCAGGCACGATGTCCGCTGTTACATCACTAACGGTATAACTATAAACATTACTATTAGGTACTCTTCTTAGGTTATTGTAGTTGTTTGCATTAAAGTTAGCGCCACTATCTCCATTTACAGAAAGATAATAGATGATTGAATAACCTTCTCCTACATTATATAAATCGGTATCATCTACAAACTCTATATAGTTGAGAACCAATTCGTTGATAGTGTTTCCGCCAGAGTAAGTTAAATAACCATATATATTTTCTTCGCTTGGATAGAAACTCATAGTGCCACTATAATAACTTGCCAAATTAGATCCACTTGTAAGAATATTACTTCTTGCCAAATTTACACTGATAGTTGATCCCACATACGTATATGTCGCATTACCATCTAGGGATAGACTGTCTCGTAAAACAATTGTAAATGATAGCACTCCATTTATAACAGCATCTCTATAAAATAATTCTAAGTTAGATTGACTTTCAATTCTCTGTCCGTTTAGCGTATAGTAGAAATCTATGACTACATCTCCATTGAGAAGGGTATTGTTGATTGCAAGTGAAGTCTCATTATTTAGTGTTTGTATTGCTGTACTTGCAAGTTGTTGAAGATCTCCATTAAAGATAAGTCCACTTGTCGCTGTTGTAGATATTTGATTAATATAATTATTGTTTGATTGATAAATAGGTTTTAAGGTTAAATTGCTATCTGTTTTATATAAATTGTTTTGCACGTAATCTTCGCTAAATTGCCATACTCCATTAGTATAGGAAGCAAAAATTTCATTTCCACTGTAAAGATATGCAATAGTATATCCTTCTCTTTCAAAAGTTACACCATTAAACAGTGAAGATACATTTTGGTCATAACTTACATCAAAAGAAGTCTGTGATATATCTTCATATTGAGATTCTTCTATTGTTAAAACATAGTCTTTTGCCTTGATTGAAATAGTAACAACAACATCCCCTACAATGTTACCTAATCTAAGAGTTGAAGAATTATCATAATAAATCAAACTAACATTATCAGGATTGTCTATTATAGTATTTTCTAAATCAATTTCATAGCCTTCATCAAGATTAAATATAAAATCTCTATTTTGTCCATATACAGCAGTTTCATTCCCTGTACCTCCCGAAATGTAATCTTGACCTGTATATCCATAAATTACACTATTTATTTTGTCTGAATTTGTAACCCCATCGTAAATGACAGAAATATTAAAGATGAGTCTATCCCAATTTGCAGTAAAGGTCATTTGTTGTTCTGTATTAGGATGGGCGGTTGTAAAGTATTGTCCTATATCTATTGATTCATTAAATTCGTTTAGCCAAGTATAGTTCATGCCATATATATAAGGAATAGGAAGATTTGTAATTATTTCTCCATACACATATTCACGAACAATAGTCTCTTGACTTTCTTCGCCTTCTTCTATATTGTCTTGCCATATAGCGTCATCATTATTCTTTACAAAACTTATAGAATAAGTTACACCTTGCCATACCGCATTTAAAGTAATGATTGTATCTGTTGTCGGCACTGCTCCGAGCAAATCAATTATTATTTCTTGTGTAGTCTGACTTAATAAATATTGTTTCTCTCCGTTTTGCCATCCAACTTGATTATATGTGCCAACAGTTGCAGTATAAATATCAATCAACTGTTCTATACTTATTTGACCATCACTGATCGTATAAACACCGCTTATTTCACCCTCGCTTTCATTTACACTGCTTTCAAGAGGCGTAGTATAAGTTGTATTAATTGTTATTTCAATTTCTTCCATTGAAATAGATATATTTAACATGCCCTTTATTTGAAGAGAAAAACGTCCATCAGTTGATAAAGTTGGAGTAGTATCGCCAAAAAGATTTGCATATTCCTGACCTAATTCTAGTCCTGACCATTTATACCAATCATCGCCTTGAATGTCAATTATCAAATTTTCATTATATTTTACATTATATACACCATCTTGCCCCTCAACAATATTTTTATTTGATATGCTATCCCTATAAACCGTTATGGTTGCATTACCAGAATTTTCTATTGTTAACGTTATATCTTCCTCTATCCAATGTGCAACAAAGGTATATCCCGTAAGATCATCTTGCAAAGGAGCGTAACCGAGATATTCTTTTATTCTTTCCCATATATTTGTTTGGTCGCTGATTTCTTCGTTAATAGTCCAATAATCAAAATCATAAGAATTAGGTTGATCAACGTCTATCGTTGGCAAGTTTTCTTGACTTAATTGGCTGTAAGTCATAACTCTATTTGTTGTATTTATCCAATTGTCTGTATCTGTTGATACTGAAATCCCTTCTGGGTTGTTGTAATCAAGTATAATTCTTATTTCAATTTCCTCTGTAACAATTGATATTGTCATATCGCCAGTTATATTGGTTACATTAAATGAACCGACATTTGTGCTGTTTGCCTCTTGACTAACAATACCATTTTCCGATGAAAGAACTACACCCTCAAAAGTATATCCCTCATTTGCAGTTACCTCAATAGGTTGTGAGTTTAAAGAAGAATAGTATTCTACATATATAGTGGTTGTTGAAGGTGCTATTTTACTGTTATTTACTTCAATTGTGATTTGGTATGTGTTTATTTGCCATATAACTTGTAATGTTACTCCGCTGAGCCCACTATCAACTGCATCTTGAAGAAATTCTTCTTTACCCGACATATTTGTTGAAAGTGTTTCTCCATTGTACAGCCAGCCTGTTTGAGTATATCCCTGCCTTGTAACAAAATAAGATTCATTTAAAAGAGTATTTATCAATTCATCGACATTCCCACTATATGGAAGTGATATTGATTGAGTATTGCTAAAACCCTGTCCATCTTGAACAAAATCATATGTATTATAATCTTTATTGAATACAAGTTCTGTATCTGTTATACTTCCAACTAAATTAGGATAACTTATCAAATAGTTAGAAGAATCGTCATTTTCGGCAAAAACTAAGTTAGTAATTTGTTTGTTTGTTCCCCACTCTGCATCAATATAATTACCAGATACAATTGTGATGACATCTCCATTCAATAGTCCACTTGAAATATAAGGACTTAAATTTGCGTTAACACTATGATTTATATCAGACTCGTCTAACAGATTATCTCCATCATAAACTTTTGAAATTGAATGTGATGAGTTATTTATTGTAATCGAAATAGGGGTTATTTGTATATCAAAATTTACAACAGTAGTATAACTTTGTCCAATCTCTCCGACTTCTTGTCCGAACGTATAGTTTGATGAGGTTAATATAATTTGTATTCCTCTTCTTCCTACTTCTAGGTATTCACCTGTCGAAAAAGAGGAGTAAGTAAATTGATAATTTGATATTGTTATATAACTATTACTAATAACTGTATTTTCTTGACCTTCAAAACTTACTGTTATTAATGAAAGTAGACGTGAAAGTTCCATACCGTCAAACAAATTACCATAGGCAAGAAGATATGTGTCAGTGCTTGCGGAAACATTCTCTTGTGAAGGTGTTATTGTCATTGTTTGACTGTTTTCAAGTATATAATTTGCATTGCTGATTTCGTCTAATTGTATATTGATTATTTGTTGTTGACCAACAAGTTCGCTTGATGTTTGTCCACTTATACTAATCACATCTCCATCAACTATATTTCCTATCACAAAATCAACCGACTGCTCTGTTTCATCGTTCGAGAAAGTAAATAAATTACTTTGATCAAAAACTTTGGAAGCACTAGAAATAGTTATTGTTCTCTTTGTAACAACTATATTATTATACTGATTATTTACAGTATTTTGAGCAAAGTTAACACCATTCCACCCAGCACTTTCACCCTCATCTGATAAACTAACGCTAAAACTATAACTACCTACATTATCAGATATATTTCGATTTATTTCAAAATTAAGGTACGCTGAATAAATTCGTCCTTGGTCAATTGGTATCTCTATTTCACTGCCACCAACAGAATAATAAAGTCTAAAACTTTGACTTACCTCCTCATCGCCTGCCATTCCATAAAGTTCAAGATTGCCATCCTCAGAGTTTACTCTTACAGATATTGAAGAAAGTGCATAACCATTATAAATATAAGTTAGCGTTCCATCAAGTTCAATTAATAAATCGCTATCAGGCAACCCAATTACAAACTTTGAATCAATGCCATCAAAAATCATGTTGTAATTATTTAAGTCTGTTGAGTTTGCAAGTACAGCAGAGAGATAATCGTACTCACCTATTTCTTCACCGCTTTCACGTGTAAAATTAATTTCCAACTGGTCAGACACAAAAAGATTATCTGTAATAGTTATAGTGTCTGTTATTGGATTTGGATCTTCTGTGCCTATCAATTTTGAAATAGAAATTTGTGAAGAATAGTCTGCAAGATTAAATTGATACTTTCCTATTTCTATTGAAATTTCATTATATCCATTTTCAATTGAGAAGAAATTTGAATAATTGCTATCTAGTGTTATAGTAACTGTGTAAACACCAGCATTTACAATATCTTCGACATTTTGTGAGTTGTATCTGATTATAGTGTTCAGCCCATAACTTGCATTTCCTATCGCAATCAAATTGCTAAGTGTCGTATTTCCGCCTACAAGTTCGCCATTCAATCGAACACCAAGCATTATATCTTCTTTTCTGTCGCCATTATTAAATGTTAAGGTCTGGTCTACTTTTTCTATTCCAACCTCGTTTAATGAAATACTTAAATTAATATTTACATCTCTTGATATGGCTTGTTGTCCTTGTGATACATTAGAATAAGTTAATGTTATTGTTAATGTATACTCTCCACTTAGTGTAGTAGGTACTCTTCCATTGCTGTCTGCAATAACAAACTCACCATCTACTGCATTAAATATAAGTTCTTCATCTCCATTTTTTGATAGAACAAAGGAATATGTTCCTCCATTTAAAGAAGCATATGATATTATTTCATCTATATTAAGTTCTATCGAAGATAATGAAGCCAAAAAGTCAAATTCATCATTTTCTATATTAAAATCAATATCAGTTAAAAGCCAATATGCTGTTAGAGATACCGGTTGTCCACCATCAATATTAGAAATAGAAGCATTATTATCTTGATATGAAATGGTAATATTGTTTGATAAATATGAATATCTATCAAAATCTATTCCGTTATAATCAATTGTTGGGTTTGCAAGTTGATAAGGTCCGTCAGAATATGATAAATAAATCAATTGACTACCTTCGTTGTTCTCATTTACTCCGCCATTATAATTGATAGTTAATTTTACAATATCAGTAAGCACAGCAAAATAAGAAGTATCTTCCATGGCAGAAGAAATTACATATTCATTATATGGATCTCCTTGCGATGAATCAGAAAAATTGCTATCTAAGTCGCTTTCATAATCATTTACGTTTGTGGATGTACCCCAAGACAAAGGAGTAAGATGAGATGCTCTACTATTCGATAAATCAATATAAATATTGAAAGATAAGCCATATCCTAACATACTACGATTAATATATATAATAAGGTTGTTTGAGTTGTTGTTGATAATAGTAAACAATACCTGTCCATTAACCTGATGAGTATATTGGCTATCATTTATTTCTACATTTTCACCATTTGCTATTACATTTCCTATATATAAAATATCTGTTTGACCATCATAAATTTCATCTAGTGTGTCGTTTAATTGTCCAGACGTCGCAGTAAAATAACGAGTTGAATAATTCAATTTAAGAGCAGAGGAAGGATCAAGTAAAGTAAACTCCCCTTCAAGTACATACTCAAAATAATCTTCCATATTATTTTCATACTGATTGCCGTTTATTGTCAGACCAACAATGTCAAAAACATCACCATTCTCCTCGCCTGTAAATGTGGTGTCGTCGGTTACACTTTCTCCAATATAAATTATTTGATTTAAATTCCATTCAAAATATACTCGTCCTATCTGAAATGTTTGATTTGATCCATCATGAGCATATACAACCAATGTTTCATTATCAAAATAATACATTGATCTTTGACCAAAGTCAATAACAAATCTTGTCCTTACTATTGTTGCACCATTTTGATAATTGTAAGAATAAGAGCCACTATTATCAGTAATATTTTCAATGAGGTTAGCCCAATTAGTTGAACTATTAACACTAACTCCATTTATAGAATTAATTATAGAAAAATAACTATTATTGATTGTCAATATAAAATCTTTATTATTTCCAACACTAAAATCATTACCGCCTATCAAGTAGTTTCTAAACATACTTGCTACACTGTATAATTCACTGCTGTTTTCATCGAGTTCACTTCCGTCCCAACTGTATCTTATAAAGACATTACCATAATCGTTAACATTGCTATAACCCTCAGCCGACGTTGTAGGAACAAACTCGCTTGTACCATTATAAGCGGATACAAAATTTCCAGTAAATTCCAAATCATTTTTATTCATTGTAAATGTCAAAGATTGAGAAATTACTTGATATGTACTATCGCTTGTATTATACAAAGAGTCTCCAAGTTCGATATAGAAATAGATTGTGTAATTGCCACTTTCATATAGATTGTTAATATTAAATTCTGTTATGTTTTGATAAGTAGTCCTATTACCATTAAACTCAACCACAAAACCAAAAGAAACAATTTGTTCCCCGTTTGATAGAATAGTTCCTATTTCATCAAAATACACAATTTCATCATCTGCTGTTTGATCTAAATCTAAATTAAAATCGTTAATGCTACCAACAGTGATATCATGACTATTAAGTAAATAGAATGTTGGATTTTGTTCATCTATATCCTCTTTAAATTCAATATTCCCGCTTGCTGTTTGTTCATCAATCTTTGTCCAAATTGGAGAAATAGTAATGTTTCTTGTGTATAGATATTGCTCGGTTGGGTCGAAATTATAAAAATCTCCACTAAACTGATAGCCATTTCTTGAAATTTGTATAGCCCCTCCTTCTCCAAACAAGAAGTCTTCACTATTTTTATCAAACATAGTTGGTATGCTCTCGTAGGCTACTATAACATAGACACCATTTGAATCTTGTCCGTAATAATCTCCCTCTTCTAATATTACAACATCAAAATATTCAGAATTTTCAATGTAAACAAGATAAGCGCTACCATCTCTATCTGTGTCTATTCTTAAAAACTGTCTAATAGTTTCATCAGAGTCGAATTCATCTCCTAACAAACTATCATAGATTAAGCCATCAAATATTATTGACGCATACTCACCTTCATCTATCTGACTGCTCTCGCTTCTATCATTAAATGAAACTGTAAATCCTATTGAATCAAAACCAGACATTGTACCGCTGCCTATTTCTGAAATAGCCACCCCATTTCTGTAAATAAAATAAGTACCGCCACCATCTTGAAGCCCACTTGGCAGAAATCTTATTTCATCTCCTATTTGAAGAGCATTAGTCCGTGAAATAGAATTATCAATTAATATGTTGTAGTTAATTATTGTCCAAGTTGCAGTCAATTCAAGATCTGCATGACGAGATGTAGGTTGTCCATTGTTGTTTGCATCAGAAAAACTAGACCATGATTCCATGTTCTCAAAAGATGTATTTCCAAATAAATTAGACCAATTGGTACCTGTTATAGAGAAATTACCTTCCTCTGCTGTAATTTCTCTTTCTCCTATTAAATATGTCCAAACATCAAATAGATAGCCTTTGTTTCTAAAAGGACTCTTTAATGTTATTTGTTCTCCGTAAGTAAGAATATCAATAAGCGTATCATAGGAGTCATCGGTTGTTATTTCACCTTTTCCTTCTTCGCCAGCATTATATGAAACATTCACACTTCGCAATTCAACTATGGCATAAACATTAATATTAAAAGTGCTATTATTTTGCCCACTCGTTAATGCCAGATATTCAGAAATTAAACTATTTGATTGATAAATATCATTGTAATTACTCTGTGCCACAACATTTCCATTTTGTAAGTACCAACCTAATAAGTAATACTGAGTATGCAATTGAATACTACCAAAAGAATTGCCATTAAGAATAACCTGACCATTGCTATATTCATATTGATATGTACCGTTATTTCCTATAAATATGTCATCTGTTATTTCCAATACTTGATATGAAGAATTTACAATTCCAATTGCACTTATATTTATTTTTTTATAAGTGAATTCAAAATGAAATTCAAAATCATAAGTACCTGCTGTAAAAGTAAACTCCCACTCGCCTTCATTTGCCCTTGATGCATTTGTAGAATTTACAACAATCGCTTGAAAACCATTTCCACTAGTTCCAAGAGAATTATTTATAGATTGAGGAGTAAAGTTGTCTACATTCCCATATAAGATTTGCAAACCTAATTCGGTTAGGGTAAGGGTTACAGTGCCTTGTTGTCCATATACAAATTCAGTGTCAGAGAAAGATAGCTCAAACAAATTTTCAAGAAAATTTCTATGATCATCTCCTAAATATCTGTGATTCACATTGTCATCTATTATGTCAAACACAAAGTTTTCCCAACCTAATGTGTAACTTGCTTCTTCAACAATAAATCTGACAATAAAATCAACCCCATCATATGTTCCGTCGTATATTATATCAAATATATTTTCAGTAGCACTTAAAGGACTCCATGTATATGTATTTCCATTCTTTGTAAAACTATTTGCTACATTATAAGCAGTAAGTATACATTCGTATTCATTTGTGTTAAGATTTCTTCTATAAACCAACATTGTCGTTGGCGAATAATAACCATTTGTTGTAATAGATATAGCATCTGGGTTGTTGCCATTCGAATCTCTGACTGGGGCAAAATTAATAGCGCCAAGACCAACATCTGTGTTGTTTACATTTCCACTAATTCCAACCTGCATGTCATCTTGTCCGTCAAACGCTGAAAATTCATCGCCATTAAGTGTACCTACTTCAAACTGAAATCTTGCGTTTAGTCCACCTATCCCGACTGTAAGTGTTAAGTCTCCGTTTAAATTGTTAATGGTGGCGGTAAATGTCATTTCTCTATAATATGTTGTTCCATTTACTGTAAGATTATTTCCACTACCTGTTCCTGTAAATATTATTGAACTTGAATTTGTATTATGGCTCAAAACATAATAACCAGACTCATCACTTACAAGAACTCTTAAATTTATAGTTTCTCCAAGTCTAGCACCTACTGTAAATTCTGCATCTTGCGTTGTTAATCCATCGCCATAATACCAAGTAAATGAATTGTAATCTGCCTCGCTTAGTGCAGAGACATTTGTCTGTACAGTTATATCTTGCGAAACACGTCTAACTACAAAGTAAATATCACCAGTTGTTCCTACTAGGTTAGATATTGTAATTGTATAAATGCGTCTTTGCCTAGAAATGATTTCCCCGCTACCAGACTCGTTTCTTACAGTTCCTGTCGCTATAACTTGATTATACGAATCGTTATTCCTATTTGTTGTAGTATAAGGATCTCCATCCTCTCCTGTAAATTCAGAAAAGTTCAAATATACGCCACTTGTTGGATAATTCCCATTTTCTGTCTGATAAACATAATTACTATTACTTGAATAGATATTATTTTCGTCATCATCATTGATTACTAAACTGCTACCATTTCCAGCAACTGCAATCTCATAACCAACTGCTAACATAAATGAAATAGTTACCTCATTATTTCTTCTATCATCATCAGAGATTATATTATTTACCGTATATATTCCAGTGTCATTAAATCTATCTGAATCAAGCGTTCCACCTGTTACTTCTGGATGACTACCAGCCTCCCCTGAGGTGTTAGTCAATGCTCCTACTACATCTCCGTAATCAAATCCACCAATTTGATAATCAGTATTATCTAATAAAAATCGAAAATTAAAACTTCTATTTGTATATGGTACCCAAGTAATTGTTACATCTCCATACGGATACGCATAATAAAAATCTGGATTATTGTCTATATTGCCTCTTTCGGTAAGTATACTCATACTTCCATAGCCAAGTCTTAAATTATATCCTTCACCCTCTTCACTATTAAAAAAGTCATTTAAGGTAGTATCATAAGGTACGAGAGCATAAACCTCTCTACTCCCATACCCCATATCAAATACAACTCGTGTTCTCACACTTTCAAAAGTTATATCCACAGAACAATTTGTGGTAGTCATACTTTCTTCATACTGTGGTCTATAACCAGGTCTTAAACTGTATGGAATTTCAGTATCTGTTAAATTTAAACTTTCCCTTAAAATAGCCTTGTGTGTGTAATACATAGGATTTTCACGTATTAATGTGTCTGAAAAGTCCTCAAAATTAGTATCAACAAGCACTCTAAGTCTAGATCCACCACCATCTGCAAGTGGCATATCATTAATATAAAAAGTTGTATTTGTATTGTTATAAAATAGAGCATATCCCTCTTGTGTAACACCTGTTCCGTCAATTTCTCCTAATACTCCTGTCTCAACAATGTTCGCTTCGACAATAGAGCCTCTAACCACTGACGTTGTAGCATACGCACTACTAGAAAAAACTTGAACAGTACCGCTTGTTGTTCCTACCGAAGTATAACTGCTATTCATTTCATCACGGCAGGCTATAATTGTACTATTGATTGCTCTTCCTACTAAATTTCCTGTATGAAGAGAACTTGTCCCTGTATAAGTGTAATCTCCTGAAATTATAAGATCAGAAATCGTAGAATCTTCAATATTACCAAATAATCCTCGTCCGCTAGTTGCGTTAGTATCTACAAAATATGTATCAATTGATAAGTTAGAAATAGTATGTCCTTCACCTAAAAACACCCCTTTAAATGGGTTTGTGCTAGTTCCAATAGGCGTCCAAAAAGCACCATCAAGGTCTATGTCGTTCGCAAGTACATATGTTGCAGTTGCATAACCTTCTTGATTGCTATTTACATTATACGCAACATTAGCGAGTCCAACGGCTGAATAAATAAAATACACATTAGTATTCCCGTAAAAAGCACCACCTGATTGAATATCAGAATCTGTTGCATTCCCAGCAACATTTTCATCCATCCAAATATTAGAGGTACGATTATTTTGCAATTGGGCTTCTTTATAAGTACTTGAATTTACAAAAGATGGCAAAAATAACACCATTCCTGCTGTTAAAATTAACATTGCCACCAACCATATATGTTTAAATATTTTTCTTGACATAACAACTCCTAAAAATACTTAAATATATTATAATATATTTATCATAACAATTGCAAACGTTTTTATCCATATTAATTTTTTTTTTTTTTATTAAAATTATCATTGTCTATTAAATAAAAATTATTTATAATTTATAGAATTTGAACAAAAAAACGGCAAACATTCTTTTTATTTACCGTTTTTTTATCTTACTTCAATAAATTATAATAATTTATGCCCATTGCTTCTTTCATATTGTTAAGTACCTCTCTTGCCTTAATAGAGGCATTTTTACTATTTTCAAAAAGCATTTCGTAAATATCATTTATATGATTTGAAAGATACTCTCTTTTTTCTCTTATAGGTCTTAATATATCTTGAATAATGTTATTTAAAAATAACTTTACTTTAATATCCCCTAAACCGCCTTTTCTATAATGCTGTTTAAGTTCTTCCAAGTTTTTGTAGTCTGGTAAATATTTATTAAAATATTCATCCTTACAAAAGGCATCTAGGTAAGCAAAAACAATATTTCCCTCAATTTGTCCAGGATCATTTACTCTAATATGATTTGGATCAGTATAAGCCGACATAATTTTTTCTTTTACAGTCTTTTCATCATCTTTTAAATAAATAGCATTTCCTGCTGACTTAGACATTTTTACTTTGCCATCAAGCCCAGGTAATCGCCTACAAATTTCTGTCTCTGGCAAATACGCCTTAGGCAATGTAAAAACTTGTTTTGAAGGTTTATAAATATTGTTAAAAGAAGCAACAATTTCTCTTGTTTGTTCGATCATAGGCAACTGGTCATCTCCAACAGGAACTATTGTAGTTCCAAACGCAAGTATATCTGCCGCTTGTGAAACAGGGTAATTTAAAAAACCAATAGGAATACTTTTTTCAAAGCCTCTTTGTTTTATTTCATCTTTTATTGTTGGATTCCTTTGTAATCTAGAAACTGTAACAAAATTCATAAAATATGATGTCATCTCAAATAGTTCAGGAACCATTGACTGAATAAATATTGTAACTTTTTTTGGATCAATACCAGCAGAAAGGTAGTCAATAGCCACTTGAATGATGCTATTTTTTACCTTATCAACCCTTTCAGCATTGTCAGTTAGAGCTTGTGTATCAGCAATCATGATATAAAATTTATCATATTCACCTTGGCTTTGAAATTTTAATCTGTTCATAATAGATCCTACATAGTGGCCTAAATGAAGATTGCCTGTTGGTCTGTCGCCTGTTAAAATTATATCTTTTTTTGTGTTATCCATTAGTCATTTTCCTTATTAACAAATTATACATCATTTATCCATTTTAACAAAATGTTTTTTTAATTTAAATCAAATTAAAGCAAAAATGAATTTAAAAATTATATTTTAGTTTTTTAATCAAGCGTTTTCACATTATACTAGATGAAATTTAATATCATTAATTCACCTATATTTTAAAGTCAACTTCACATAAAATTATTATAATTTTTGTTATATTTTTTAAAAAATGCTATAAAAAACGTAAAAATCACATAAAATTTTAATTTTTTTTAAAAATTTAATAAAAAGTGCTTAAATTTTTATTTATTTTGTGTTATTATATTCATAGAATTATAAGAGGTACGTATGAGTAAAACTATATCTTTTACAAATCAAAAAGGTGGAGTGGGAAAAACAACAACTTGTATTAACCTAGCGGCTTATGTAGCTGCGATGGGGAAAAAGGTGTTAGTCCTTGACTTAGATTCACAAGGTAATGCTACAAGCGGTCTTGGAATAGAAAAAAATAAAGATTTAAAAACAATATACGACGTTATTTCAGGTGAGTCAACTTTGAGTGATGTTATTTGTCATACAATTATAGAAGATTTAGATATTATTCCAGCAACAGTGGATTTGGCTGGTGCTGAAATAGAAATGGTACAAATGCCACAACGTGAAAAAATAATAAAAGGCATCCTTTCTTCAATAAAAGATAGTTATGATTTCATAATGATTGATTGTCCACCATCACTAGGTTTGATAACAGTAAACGCACTAACTGCGAGTGATAGTATAATAATACCTATTCAATGCGAATTTTTTCCACTTGAAGGGTTAACTCAACTTATGAATACCATAAAACTAATAAAATATCATTTAAACCCAGCAATTGATATTGAAGGTGTTGTTATGACAATGAAAGATAAGAGATCAAACCTCACAGCACAGGTTAGTGATGAAATACTGAAATTCTTTGGAAAACGAGTATTTTTTACATACATTCCTAGGAATATTAGGCTAGCGGAAGCACCTAGTCATGGAGAACCGATACTACTTTATGAGCCATATTCGAAAGGAGCAGAGGCATATATGTCGCTAGCAGAGGAATTTCTAGACAGAAATAAAGTAAAATATAACCCAATTACAAAAGAAACAAAAATAAAATTAAGAGAGGTAAAAAATAATGGATAAGAAAAAAGGATTAGGTAGAGGGCTTGAATCATTGTTTGGTATATACGATGAAAGTAATGATAACATAACTAGTGAAAAAGCAAGCACTGAAAATCAAAAAGATATAAATGATAATATAACAGAACTTGATATCAACAAAATTTTTCCAAATCCAAATCAGCCTAGAAAGCATTTCGACGAGGAAGCGCTTCAAGAACTTGCAAGTTCTATTAAATTGCACGGCGTAATACAACCTCTCGTAGTAAATAAAGATATCGACGGCAAATATATGATTATTGCAGGAGAACGGAGGTGGAGAGCATCGAATATTGCTGGCCTTACAAAAGTTCCTGTGGTAATTAAAAATTATACAGAAAAACAAATAAAAGAAATATCTATAATTGAAAACTTACAGAGAGAAGATTTAAATCCAATAGAAGCAGCAAGAGCAATTAAACAATTAATGGACGAATATAATCTTACACAAGAAACAGTATCTGATAGAATAGGCAAAAGTAGATCATCTGTCGCCAACACATTAAGATTGTTGTCGTTATATCCAGATGTAATAAAAATGATAGAGGACGGAAAACTTTCTAGTGGACATGCAAGATGTCTAGTTGTTGTTGATGATATTAATCAACAGATGAAATTAGCAAAGCAAGCCTCAGATGGCAAGATGTCAGTAAGAGAATTAGAAAAAGCAGTAAAAAATTATATAAATCCACCAAAAAATGCAAGCACCAAAGTTAAAGAACAATCTCTGGAATTAAAAGAATTGTTAAATGAAATGCAGAGAATATTTGCAACAAAAGTATCAGCAATAGGAAATGACAATAAAGGAAGAATTTATATAGATTATTATTCAAGAGACGATTTAGATAGACTCGCTGACCTAATGGAACTGTTAAAGAAAAAAGAAATCACATTAGGAGATTTAAGAAATTATAATAAAAGAAATCCGGTCGAATAAAAAAAAACACCAGTGCAACTGGTGTTTTTTTTACATTCAAAATCTATTTTATAAATACGAATTCGCGCATTGTTTATTGCAAACACCAATACATTTCAATTTTTTTTACAAATCTTTAATCACGCCAATTTCTAATTACTTTTATTCGAAGATAACTTTTCCATACACTTAGTACAATGTAATATAAAATTCTAAGTCGATATGCTAAACTTGTATGATTTTTTATTGTGTCCCTTATTTTTTCTAGATTTCAAACTCGTTTTATAATAAAGTAGATAAACGCACATTAACAAATCAAAAGCAAACAGTCAAACTATTCTGTATATTTCTTATCAATAAAAGAGCGTTATATATGTTTTTCATAACAAAAAAAATATTTCATTTTTAAAATTTATTAAAAACTTTCTATTATAAAAAATGAATCAATATAAATTGTTCCACGTGAAACATTTTATTAATTTATCAAAAAAATATTTTCATAAATTATGAAATATAAGATAAAAATACAACATTTTTTGAGTAGTGCACGCACAATATTTAATAAATAACGATTTTATTAACATTTAATTTCCAATTTAAATACTCTCTTAATTAATCTATAATATATCATCAAATTATTTTTTTGTAATGGTGTTATAAAACTTTTCATTAACTATTTTTACAAAGATTATAATTTTTGTTTCACGTGAAACACACTGTTTTAAAGAACGTAAAAAGATTTGATTTATTGATTGTGTTTGTGTTATAATATGTGTGGAGGTAAAAAATGAAAGAATTAAAAGGAACAAAAACAGAAAAAAATTTAATGGAAGCATTTGCAGGCGAAAGTCAAGCAAGAAATAAATATACATTTTATGCTTCAAAAGCTAAAAAGGATGGATACGAACAAATAGCAAGCATATTCGAAGAGACCGCTAAAAACGAACAAGAACATGCAAAACTATGGTTTAAGGCATTAAAGGGTGGAGATATTCCAAACACTCTTGAAAACTTGCTTGATGCTGCCGCAGGTGAACATGGTGAATGGACTGATATGTATGCACGTATGTCAAAAGAAGCAAAAGAAGAAGGTTTTGATGAGTTGTCGTATAAGTTTGCAGCAGTTGGAGAAATAGAAAAACGTCATGAAGAACGTTATAAAAAACTTGCTGAACTTGTAAGAGAACATAGAGTATTTAAAAAGACCAATAAACGTGTATGGATTTGTAGAAACTGTGGCCATATATATGTTGGTGAATGTGCTCCAAAAGCATGTCCTGTTTGCAACCATCCTGAATCCTATTTTGAATTATTCGTAGAAGAATTTTAAAGTAACAGATTAAAAAAAACTCCTAGCAAAATACTAGGAGTTTTTTTTAGTGCATATTAATTTTAGAAAACAATATATACTTATAATAATTATATTTAAATACTATATATGTGTCTATATTTTCTATAACTATTTGTAACTAATTAATCTATAAATTTTAATACTACTTAAACGTATTAACATCTCTAAAAAAATATATTGTATAGTTATGTATGGTAAATAAAATTATTCAGGATAATAATCTCAATCAATATTCTGTTTTTATTTGTATTATATTACTTAACTAAATTGTATATATTGAAAAACATATTAATATTATGTATTGTCAATATATATAAACAATTCTAATATCATAAAAGCATACATAATATTACTTTGCGAGTAAGTTGAAATTATAAATTAGCATTTCATTCTTATTTATAATTAAATAAAGTAGTTAATATAAAATTGTAAATACACTATGGGTATATTACATTTCTTTAACCATTAAATCTTGACATATTATTAAAAAATTAAATACAAATAAGAAATAAAAAATGTAACAAATCTAAAATTCGACGTTTTAAATCAATATTCAACAAAATTCTGTTTAGAAATTTTAAAAATATGTTGTATACTATACTTGTCTTTCTTAGATAGAAAGAAAATTTTAAAAAGGAGCGTATAAACATGAAACGTGATATAATAAAAATGCTTGCAGCAAAAGCTAAAAATAGATTAATGAATAAAAATTTAAGGAATACATATAACAATGCAAATATAAAGGTTATAACTGACAATGATGAAGATTTTTATAATAAAGTAAAAGATATGCTTAATGAAGAGGAGTTTATTGAAAATCCATTAAAACGATTAATGGACGATAATAAATTAATGAAGATGACTCCTCAACAAAGAGAAAGATATCTCTTAGAAACAATAGAAAAATATCTTTCAGTCAGAAATAAAATATTTGCAGAAAAAAATAAATCAGCTGTTATATAATGTTTTCATTATACAACCAAACTCAGATTAATAATAAAAATTAATCATCAATTATTATTTATAATTAGTACACCTCTCTATTAATCATATAAAAGTTATTTTAAAATAACTAATGTAAAAATAGCTTTAACAATAAAAATAATACTTTTTTAAGTGTTATATATATAATTTTATATTAAGTCCTTATCTACATCTCTATTATAATCTTATATATCAAAATTTTATATTTATAGTTTAAATATGTTTTGCACTTTAAATCTTTACCCTTGCACAAAATTTAAAACGAAATTAATAAAATCAATTATTTAGTAAACATCTCAAAAAATCTCTCATTTTTTAATATATAATCTTATTAGTTATATAAATATAACTATTCTCTATTTGTTTTATTTTTGCCTTCATTCTCATTTTCAGACTCATCTCTTTTTATAGAAATAGATTCATTCTCTTGTGTTTCTAATTCTATTTCAGTTCTTTTCAAAGAGTTTAATGATATTGTATCTATATAATCATATAAACTATCTATATTTTGATTTAACTCTAAAAAATAACCTCTTCCTCTAAAAACACCTCTGTTTCCTCTTACAATATTTATTTTATCGATATTTTTATCTACTCGAAACAATAACTCATCAAAAGTCATATCATTATATGATAATGTTTCTTTATAACTTACTTTTAACCAAAATCCATTTTGAATACTGTTTTGTACATCTTCATTTCTATAAACCAAATATGAAGGATAATATTTTGCTCCTTTAAAAATATCCTTTAAATAATAACTAATTTCAGTATTCTCTGGCTGTGAAAGTATTATAATTCTGCTATCTTTATAAATAGTTATAGTATAAGTCCCACAAAAAAGGTTTTCTATTAATATAATTTGTGAACAAAACAAAACAGGTAAAATCATGAAAACATATAATATTTTATACATATGCACCTACTATTGAAAATATTGTGCATAAAGATTTGTTATTTATTCATTTAAAACAAAAATAAAATTAATTATAAATTAAGTTTTTATAATTAATTTATTTTTTTATATAAATATGCTATAATAAAATTATGAATGATATTATATGTGCTATTTCTACTCCAATAGGAAGAGGAGCAATATCTATTGTCCGTCTTAATGGCCAAGGTTGTTTAAATATTGCAAAAAAAGTCTTCCAATCGAAAAAAATAAATGATTTTTCTAAATTAAATCCTAGGTATTTTTATCTTGGATACTTTTGTTTTGATGATAATACAAAAGAACATTGTATGATGGTTTACTTTAAATCTCCTAAATCTTACACAGGAGAAGATTTAATAGAATTTCATGTTCATGGTGGAACTATTTTGACGCAAAAAGTATTAAATCAGTTACTGAATAATGGTGCACGTCTTGCTCAACCTGGTGAATTTTCACGTAGGGCTTTCGAAAATGGTAAAATAAGTCTAGACCAAGCAGAAAGTATAATAGATGAAATTAACGCAGAAAGCGAAGGGGAATTAAAAGCGACTTTATCTCTTGCAGATGGCAAACTAAAAAATGAAATTTTAAATCTTCAAAACTATTTAACTGAAAATATTGCGCAAATAGAGGCTACATTAGATTATCCCGAAGAAGATTTTGAAAAATCAGCAAAAGAATCTATATTTAAAAACATAAAAAAAATTGACAATAATATCAATTCTTTTATAGAATCTTCAAAAAATGCCAGATATCTATCTAACGGTATTAACATTTCAATCATAGGAAGTCCAAATGTTGGAAAATCAAGTCTTTTAAACGCATTAATAGGTAGTGATAGAGCGATTGTAACAGACATTGAAGGTACAACACGTGATATTTTAAATGAAAGTATATATTATAAAGGAATAAAGTTTAATTTTATAGACACTGCTGGAATTAGAGAATCTAACGACGTAGTGGAAAAAATTGGTATTGAAAAGTCTAAAAAAACACTAATAAGTTCTGATGTTGTTATTTTTTTACTTGATGGTAGCAAAAATTTAACTGAATCTGATAAAAAATTAAAAAATTTATTGAAAAATAATAAAAATATTATGATAATTGTCAATAAAATTGATAAAAAACGTGTTTTAGAACATCAAGAAAACGAAATATGTATCTCTGCTTTAAAAGGAACAAATATAGACACTATAAAAGATAAAATTTACAAAATGGTTATAAATGAAGAGATTGATTATAACAAAACCATAATAATAAATGAAAGACAAATCAATATTTTGTTTAATTGTAAATCAATTTTATCAGATATATTTAAAAGCAAAGATCAAAGTATGGACGTAATTGCCATGCTCATAAAAAAATTATGGAATGAACTAGGAAAAATAACAGGACAAACTGAAAATGAACAAATCATAGATCTTATATTTTCAAAGTTTTGTTTAGGTAAATAAAAGGATAAAAATGAAAGAATTAATAGAAAAAACGTTTAAAAACTACAATATTTTATTAACAAAAGATCAAATTGATAAATTTTACATATATTTTTCGTTTCTTATTGAAGAAAATGAGAAATATAATTTAACTGCAATTACAAACCCACAAGAAGTCATTGTTAAACATTTTGTAGATAGTGTTTTACCATACAAAAGCATCAAAAAAAATTCTTTGGTTGTAGATGTAGGTACGGGTGCGGGTTTTCCTGGAATACCATTAAAAATTATAAGAGAAGATATAAATCTAACATTAGTGGATAGTCTACAAAAAAGAATTAATTTTTTAAATCAATTGATAGAAAAACTTAATTTAAATAACGTAAAAACTTTTCATGCTAGGGTAGAAGATTTTTGTAAAACCAATCGTGAAAAATTTGATTATGTTATTTCAAGAGCGGTTGCACCTCTTCCCACTTTATCTGAATACATGATACCACTAACTAAAATAGGCGGAATTTGTTTAATTTATAAAAGTGAAAAACTAGATGAAGAACTAAAAATCAGTAAGCATGCAATTACAATTTTAGGCGGTAAAGTAGAAAAAATTGAAAATTTTACGCTTTTTGAATATAAAAGTACTAGAAAAATCTTGTTTTTACGAAAATTAACTCATTCAAACGCAAAATTTCCACGACAAAAAAATCTTCCAAAGTTAAAACCTATATTATAATGCTAAATGCTAGTTTTATCTCTAAATATTTGCAAAATTTAAACTTATATATTATAATATCTTCGTGAGGTAAATATGAAAAACTATTTTAAAGATAACCATTCAATATATTTTGCTAAAAGAAATGATAAAGCAATAATCCCAACAAAAGAATTAGAAAACGCTGGTTATGATATATATCCGTGTTTTGAAGAAGATTTTATAGAAATAAAACCTTTTGAAACTAAACTAATACCAACTGGTATCTCATGGGCATGCAGTAGTGATTATTATATGCAAATTGAAGAACGGTCAAGTACTGGTATTAAAGGAATAAAGAAAAGTGCAGGTGTTATTGATAGCGGATATAGAGGAGAAATTAAAATTGCAATAACCAATGTAAATAACAAGCCATTAATTATTTCAAACTTAGAGGAAAATCAACTTAGAAATAAATATAACATTTTTAATGACATTTTGTTTTATAATACGCATAAAGCAATTGCTCAGGGAATCATTCATAAGGTGGAAAAATTTGATATTAAAGAGATACCTATTGATGAGTTACTTGAAATACCATCCTCTCGTGGAGATAAGGGATTTGGAAGTACAAATTTAACAAATCTTTAATCTATTTTTGTATAACATTTTTCACGTTATATTTAAAATAAAAAAATTTAACAAACTTATGGAATATACGTCTTAAACTTTCTGTTTTTTACAAACGTTATTGTCTTTATTTGACTTTTAAAATTTATAAATTTATAATTACGCTAAGGAGAAAATTATGCAAGATCTTTTATCACTATGGGAATCAGTATTAAACAAACTTGAATTAAACGTTTCAAATGTTTCTTTTGTTATGTGGTTTAAACCATTAAAAGTAGTGGATTTTGTCGATGGAAAAAAGCTGATTATATCTTCCAATTCTACATCTGCAAAAAATCAAATCATGAGAAACTATTTTGACAAATTATCTAAATCAGTCGAAGACGTCTTCGGTGAAAATATTGAAATTGAAGTATTGGATCAGAATGAAGAATTAGATTATATAAAAATACATGGAGAAAAAACAAAAGAAAAAGAGGTTGAAGTAAGCAAAAATCCTTTTAATGCCAAATACACATTTGATAATTTTGTAGTTGGTAAATCTAATCAATTCGTTTATGCTGCTGCAAGAGCAATAGCAGAACACCCAGGTGAAAAGTTTAATCCTCTTTTTATCTATGGAGGAGTAGGACTCGGTAAAACACACCTTTTACATGCTATTGGAAATTTTCTTAAAGAATCTAATCCAAATCTAAATGTACTTTATGTAACTTGTGAACAATTTGCTAATGATTATATAGAAAGTTTAGGTTCAGCACCTTCATCCAAAAGCAAAGCGGTACTACAATTTAGAACAAAATATAGAAATCTTGATGTACTAATGGTTGATGATATACAATTTATATCTAAAAAAACCAGTACCCAAGAGGAATTTTTCTATACTTTTAATGAACTTTATCAAAATAATAAGCAAATTGTTATAACCTCAGATCGACCTCCACGTGATATTGAAACCTTAACTGATAGACTTAGATCTCGTTTTACCAGCGGTCTAATACAAGATATTCAATCGCCAGATCTTGAAACAAAAATAGCAATTTTACGTAAAAAATGTCAAATAGAAAAGTATTCAATAGATGATGAGGCTATTTATACCATTGCAGAAAATGTTAATACTAATATTAGAGAACTTGAAGGAATGCTTTCTAAGGTCTATTTCTTGGCAAGTTTGTCAAATAAACACACAGCAACCAAAGAAGATGTAATGGAAGCATTAGACAGTCAAATAGAAGAAGATAAGAATGAAGGACTTACTGACGATAATATTATAGATGCAGTGTGTAAGTATTTTGATATAACAAGGGCAGATATTGTTGGAAAGAAAAAATCAAAAGAGGTAGTTGAACCTAGAATGATTGCTATCTATCTTATAATAGAAATATTAGAGATGCCATTGATTTCTGTTGGGAAAATTTTTGGAGGAAGAGACCATTCAACAATAGGCCACTCTCGTGATAAAGTTGCTGATCAATTAAAGACCTCTCATAAGACTCAAACGTTTATAAGCGAAATAAAAAAAATGTTGAAAGGTGGATAAATAAATAACATAATACACATAGTTATCCACATAAAAAATAGTTTAAAATTTAAATTAATTTATCCTATAAATAAAGTCAAAAACTAAAATTTAAAATTAAAAATTAAAGTTGTCCACATTTACACAATCACTATTTATTATTAATATTATTTAATCAATTAATTAATAAATAATCCTTCTAAAAATTCACGAAAAAATGATTAAAAAATAAATAAAAAAATAAATTATTTTTTCTGATTTAAGTTGATTTATATAAAAAAAAGTGGTATAATAAAAACATAAATTAGGAGAAAAATATGATTGTTAATTGTCAGGGACTTGAATTGTCAGAAGGATTATTAAGGGTAAGTAAAGCTATATCTAACAAAATAGCAAATCCTATTTTAGAAGGTATTAAAATTATCGCCGAAGATGATACTCTTACTATGTCTGCAACGGATACTGAACTAACTATCGAGAAAAAAATAAAAGCAGAGGTAAAGCAAGAAGGAGAAACAGTTGTTCCAGGAAGGTTTATTACTGAATTTGTTAAGAAATTAACTAACACTACAATACAAATGGAATTAAATGAAAAAAATCAATTAATTATCAAATACGATGATAGTGAAAGTATTATACAATGTTATAATCCTGTTGAATATCCTGGTTTTAAGAATATAGAGACAAAAGAGTATTTTGGAATAAGTCAAAAAGACTTTAAAACGGTTGTAAATAAAAGTATTTTTTCGGTAGCAACTGATGATTCTAGACCTATTTTAAAAGGTGTTTTGTTTGATATAAAAGATGACGAATTAAATGTTGTGGCATTAGATGGTTATAGACTTGCACGTGTTAAAAAGCAGGTAAAATCAAGCATAAAGAAATCTATTGTTGTGCCTTCTAGAAGTCTAAATGAATTAAGTAAAATGATTGAAGAAAGTGAAGATATCATAAATGTATATGTTGGTGAATATACTATTATGGTAGACCTTGGAGATACAAAGGTTACTTCAAGATTACTTGAAGGAGATTATATAAACTATAAACAAATTATACCAATCAACTTTGAAACGTTTGTTATTGCTAATAAAGAACAACTCGAACAAGCACTTGAAAGAGCAACTTTGCTTTTAAGAGTAAGTAATAATAATTTTGTAAAATTTGACATTAAAGAAAATAATCTTTGCATCACATCAAATTCAGAATTAGGAAATTTAAAGGAAAATATACCTGTAACAGTTTCTGGAAAAGATTTAGTAATTTCATTTAATCCAAGGTATTTTTTGGAAAGTTTGAGAGTGAATACAAATGAGTTTGTTAAACTTTGTTTTAATAGTTCATCAACACCATGTGTAATAGTACCAACAGAAGAAGATGAATTTTTATATCTAATTTTACCTGTCAGAGTGATAGGATAATTTAATAAAAAAAATTAATAAAAAAATAATAAAAATAAAAAGTTAGAATTTAATTTCTAACTTTTTTTAATTATAATTCTTTATAAAAATAATAATTTTTTATTGATTTTTTTATTTTATTTAAATTTACAAAAAAAACATTATTTTATTAAAAAATGTATTAGTTTATTATTTTATTTAATTATATTAAAATATTTTTTATTTAATTTTTTTTTAACAAAATATTTTTTAATTTAACCTAATAAAAATCCTTGTATAATAGTATTTTCCGCTTCCTCTTTTGTTAAACCTAATGTCATAAGTTTAATAAGTTCGTCGCCTGCAATTTTACCAATAGCAGCCTCATGAACAAGAGAGGCATCGTTGTTTAGTGCATCAATCATAGGTGTAGATATAATTCTTGCATTATCGAGAATAATACCATCACATTCAACATGACCAAAACATTTATTTTTACCTATTATATCTGATTTAAATTCTTGAAAAGAATTATCCTTCGCTACACTATGACTGACAACTTCAACGCTTGAATTTTGACCTATTAGATCTACTTTAAATATGGTCTTTGCTTTTTGATTGTATGTTGTTAATATATTTTCTTGTATATGAAGTGTTGCTTCATCATATAGTTTAGCATATGTTTTTCTTATCGTTGATGTAACACCTTCAAGTTGAAGGGTTTCCATTTCCATATATGAATTTTTTTTCATAATAATCTTTGTTACAGGGTTTAAAATCTTATCTCCGCTTCCATTACCTTCACCTACATGTTTTTCAATGTACTTAACTTTTGCATTTTCTTCAATGTGAAAGGTATGTATACCATTATGTTCACTTCTTTTGCATGTTTTGTTATGGATACCGCAACCTGCAACGATAACTACATCTGAGTCATGTCCTATATAAAAATCATTATAAACAAGATCTTGAAGTCCTCCGACTGTAATTATTACAGGTATATGAACACTTTTGTTTTTAACATTAGGCTTTACTATTATGTCTATACCGCTTTTATTTTTTTTAGGAATAATTTCAATATCTTTTGTGGAATTTCTCATTTCAGATATACCATTTTTTCGCAAATTAAAAGCCCCGCTTGGTATTTTGTGAATATCAGCAATCTTTTCAAGTAGTTTTTGTTCAACGCTATTCATTTTCACCTCTTAATTTTAGACACTTATTATCTTCTATAAATGGAAGAATTTCTTTTAATTTTCCAATTCTTTCAATTTTTCCACCTTTGAGAAGAATTATTTCATCTGCTATTTCTAGAATTTTCTTTTGATGGCTTACAATTATATTACAACTGTTCTTTAAAGAATTAAAAATTTTAGTTAACGCCTCAAAACTCCACAAATCTATACCTGCCTCAGGTTCGTCAAAAATATTAAGAAGAGAATTTCTTGACAAAGTCATTGCTAGTTCAATTCTTTTTAATTCTCCGCCAGATAGTTTATTATCAAGTGGACGATTGATATAATCTTTTGCACAAAGACCTACTATTGAAAGGTAGTCGCACAATTGGTCTACTGAATTATTTTTTCCAGAAGATATATCAAGAAGATCTTTTACTTTTAATCCCTTAAAAGTTATAGGTTGCTGAAAAGCAAAACTTATACCTAAGTTTGCCCTTTCATTTATAGGAAGAGAAGTTATATCTTTATCTTTAAATAAAATTTGTCCATTAGATGCTTTTAAAATTCCCATAATAATCTTTACGAGAGTAGATTTTCCACTTCCGTTTGGACCTGTGATGACATATATTTTATTATTATCAAAATTTATATTTATGTCTTTTAATATTACCTTTTTAGAGTTATCTTCTATTATTTCATAACTTAATTTTTTTATTTCCAACATGGAATAAGTATAACATATAAAAATCAACTTGTCAAATTCGGAAAGTCAATATTTCTGTTATATATTAAATTTTACTATTGACTTTCTTAATGATATAACATATAATATATCTTACAAAGGAGCGAAAGAATGAACTTTTTAAAGAGAAATATAAAAAGATATGTTTTAAAAGATTTATCAATGAATGGATTAAACCTTGCAAAGTTAAAAAATAAATATAAAATGGATGTGGAAGTTGTTTCAACGGCTGTAAAACAAAATGTAAAAGCAATTGAATATGCTGATGCAATTTTAAAGAAAGATGAGGGTTTCATTTATTCTCTAGCTTGCCAAAATATTGAAGTTCTTAAATATCTTCAAAATGATACGGCTATAAAAGTATTAAATAAAATTAGAGTTGAAAAGAATAATAACATCAACACAAACAAACTGTATAACGAAAAAATGGTTATAGACACTATCGAAAAAGTAAAATGGGCATTAAATTTTACAAGCGGTTCTGTTGTATTGGATAGAGCAAGTGATTGGATAAAAGATAATAAGGAGGCAGTTTTACTTTGCGTCAAAACCATAGGACAAGCCTTATATCATGCGTCTAAAAGATTAAAAAACGATGAAGATGTTGTATTAGAAGCGGTTAGTAATGATGGTTTAAGTTTAGCAAGTGCAAGTGAAATTAGAAGAGATGACGACAATATAGTTTTAGAAGCGGTAAAAAATAATGGATATGCACTTAGATTTGCAAGTGATAGATTACGAAATGATAAAGAAATTGTTAAGGTTGCATGCAAAAATGAACCTTGGGCTATAAAAAATGCATCCACACAATTAAGAAATGATGAAGATTTTATATTTGAAATAGCAAAAGAAAATGAGATGGTTATAACAAAAGTACCACAAGTCATATATAGAAAAGTTATGAAAAGATTACAAAAAGAGAAAAATTGGGAAAATATTATTTCGATTGTAAAATAAAAACATATTGATTAATTTTCAATATGTTTTTTTTTAATTATTAATATCATCAACAAGGTCAGGATAGATTAAAGATATTAAGTCAGTTGTTAGATTAAATCTGTAATTGTCTTCATCAACAGTACAAGAAATGATAATTGGTGATTGGTTGTAATCTTCAATAGTTATTTCTTCAATTGTAAATGTATAAGAATACGCATTAACATTTGAACCATCATTGTAATAATCTTCTATTTCTAAGTAACTACCTTCAATATTATCTTCTCCATATGCTGCATCAAGGGAAGATGGGTTATCAAGGAAAACAATAGATATTGAATTTGTATTGTCATCAGATGTGGAAGATATCTCAATTCTATCAACAATTCCATTTAAACTTGTAACGTTTGTTATTATATTATCATCACATCCTACAAGAAATAATGTTGTCAACATAATAAAAATAAAAAGTAATGTAAATATTATTGGTTTAGTTTTTTTTGCTATCATACTGCACTTTCCTTTTAATTGATTTTCAATATCATTTTAACAGAAATTAAAGATTAAATCAAGATAATTTTAAAAATTATTTGTTTGATGTTGTAAAAAAATGTTATTATATGGTATTATATAATCATGGTTATAAATAGTTTAAGACTTATAAATTTTAGAAATTATACTGATAAAACCTTTCAGTTTGATGAAGGTGTAAATATTTTGGTTGGTAAGAATGCTCAGGGTAAGACTAATATTGTAGAAGCAATCTTTTATGCTGTAATTGGACGAAGTTTTAAAACATCAAAAGATAGAGATATTATAAAATGGGGAGAAGAAAAAGGTTATATATGTGGAGAATTTTCAAAAAGATATAGAGATGAAAAAATTGAAATATTTTTTGATAAGAACAAGAAAAAATCAATAAAAGTGGATGAGATTGGCTTGCACAAGATAGGGGAACTTATGGGGGTTACTAATGCTGTATTTTTCTCTCCTGATGAACTAAAACTAGTAAAAGAAAGTCCTGACGAAAGACGAAGATTTATGAATATTGATATATCACAAACAGATAAAAGATATTTTTATATGATAGGCAGATATGAAAAGGTACTTGCTAGTAGAAATAAATTATTAAAAAGCACATTAGATATAAATATCGTTAAAGAAACAATAGATATTTGGGATAGAGCACTTTCTGATCTTGCTGAGAAAATATACTTGGAGAGAAAGAAATTTATAGAGCAGTTATCGCCTCTTGCAAAACTTGCTCATCAATATATTTCAGGAGGAAAGGAAGATCTGCAAATAAAGTATATTTCATCATTTGAAGAAAATTATAGTGAAAAGATGGCGAAATATCTTGCTAAAAATTTAGAGAAAGATTTCAAATTAGGATATACCTCCGTTGGAATTCATCGAGATGAACTTGACATATATTTAAATGGAACAGAGGTAAAAAATTTTGGATCACAAGGTCAGCAAAGAACAGTTGCACTTTCAATGAAACTTGCTGAACTTGAAATTATAAAAAATAGAGTAGGAGAATATCCGATATTGCTACTAGATGACGTTTTTAGTGAACTTGACAAAGATAGAAGAAAGAGGCTTATTAATTTTGTATCTAAGACTCAGACAATAATAACATGTACTGATTTAAATGATAAAATTGAAGGTAAAATAATAAGGATAGAGTGTTAAACTCTAAAAATCATTTTGAAAAATCTCTTTATTTTATTATAATAGAGATAATTAAAAGGAAGGTATATATGGTTTATGAAGATATAAAAAAAGCAAATATACAAGCAATGAAAGAAAAGGATTTAGTAGCACGAAGTTTTTATAGTGTGCTTTTGAATAAAATAATGCTTGAAAACATAGAAAAGAAAGCAAAAGGAGAAGAAATAAAGGATAGTGATATTTTTGTAATAGTTCAGAAAACAATTAAAGAACTAGATGATGAAAAATTAAATTATCAGAAGGTTGGAAATAACACCGAAGCAGAAAAAATATCACGTCAAATTGAAATTGCTAAATCTTATCTTCCAAAGCAACTTACAAAAGATGAAATCAAAGAAATAATTTCTAATTTGACTGATAAGAGTCTACCATCTGTTATGAAATACTTTAAGCAAAATTATAATGGTCAATGTGAAATGAAACTTGTTCAAGAGGTTTTAAAAAGTTTGCAATGAAAGTTTTTGCTATAAGCGACCTTCATTTATCAGTTAATAATTCTAAACCAATGAATATTTTTGGACCAGTATGGGATGGATATATTGATAAAATATTTTCAGATTGGAATAATAAGGTCAAAGATAACGATTTGGTTTTACTTGCAGGAGATTTTTCTTGGGCCATGAAATTAGATGAAACGATAAATGATTTTAAGTTATTTAAAGATTTGCCAGGCAAAAAGATTATAATTCGAGGAAATCATGATTTTTGGTGGAAATCTATTTCTGCTGTGCGATCAATTTTACCTGAAAATTTTTATGCCATTCAAAATGACGCAATCAAATTTGAAAATATAGTAGTATGTGGAACAAGAGGCTGGATTGTTCCTGAAAAAAATGTTTTAATGACCAATGAAAACAAAAGAATATTTGACAGAGAAATTATCAGACTAGAAATGACCTTAAAAGAGGGAGAAAAATTAAGAAAAGAGGGGGACAAACTTATTTGTATGATGCATTATCCTCCTACAAATTTTACTCGTGATGATAGTGAATTTACCGTTCTTATAGAAAAATATAAGGTGGATTATGTTGTTTACGGGCATATCCATGGTAAAAAGGTTGTTACTAAATACATAAAAAATGGTATACCATATTTTTTAACGTCATGTGATATTGTTGATAATAAATTAATTGAGATATTATAGACTATGTGATGATAAAATTTTACTACATAAAATTTTATAAATTCTAACGAATATTGTGTGTTTCACACACTCACCACGTAGTGTGTATAACCATCAGTCTCACCCTTGCAAGCAAGTTCGACTTCCGATAATATAAACTAAGTGATGATAAAACTTAAACAAGTTAAGTTTTAATTTTGCTAACGCAAAAACACAATAAATTGTGTTCATCACATAGTGTGTATGACCATCAGTCTCACTCTTGCAAGCAAGTTCGACTTCTGATAATATAAAATTTTTATTTTAAAGTATTATTTTATATCTTTAAGTAAATAACTATCAATAAACAACAATCTTTTGTTTGACAAATACAAAAAAGTATAGTAAACTACTAATGTTTTGGAGAAATATAATGAAAATGACTTTAAATGTAAGAAAAAACTTAATAAAGATATTCATATTAATATTTTGTATTGCACTATTTTTAACAGGATGTGCAACAGTTTCAGATGTTAAAGATAAAAACGGAAATAATATTTATTTTGACGAGGTTGCTTATTTTAATGGTCAAGTTGCTATAATAGGTGATTATGTTTACTATGGGAATAGTTATTCAGCATCTGACGGAGATGCCTTTGATTATAATGTTGCCACAAGTACAGGATATTTAAATAGAGTTAATCTTTCAAATCTTAAATATGACACAACTGAGGATGAAGATGGTTATATTGATCCAAGTCCAATTGGCACAGAGGAAATTTTAAATAGTCGATCTATGGTAGTAGGTTTTCAAAATCAATATATGTTTGCTCTTGGAGAATATTTATATTTTACTGCTGTAAATAATCACAGAGATTCATCTGATAGCGTGGACTACACTCAAATATCGCTTTTTAGAGTAAAATTTAATGGAGATGGTTTTGAAGAGTTAAATGGACATCTGTCTACGTTTAGGTGTGATGAAAATACAATTCTTACTGTTCAAAAGGGTTCAGATGGGAATTATTATATAATCGTTTATGCTCCTATTGATGAAAGTAGTTCGTCTTATAGTTTATATTCGATGAGAATAGGAGACAGAATTGGAGAAGTTCAAACTCTTGCCGAGAATGTAACTTCTGTTGCTATTTGTGATGAAAATTCAACTGAAAGGAATATAATTTATACAACAGATGCAGACAACGAGTATTATGATACGACATCAATTAAGTCAGTTGATTTTGCAACAGGAGAAGATTCTGATTATAACAATAACTTAGAAGTCCATGGTTCAGAAACAATATTACAGGGTAGAATTGGTGATATAGTGATATATTATTATCATTCACAAGATATTCAAGGTATATACTATAAAGATTTAACAAGCGGAAATAATCTTTTTAATGGATCAAATGAATTTTATATTACTGACTCATCAGACAACGGAGTTTCACAAATTCAAAAATCTGGGGATGGCTATATATTTGTGTCTGATAGAAGTGGTTCTCTTATGTATAAGCCGACACTATCTTTGACACCAAATGAAGATGAAAATTATAGAGATACAACACCTATTACTTTATTAAGTGAAGACGAATATACAGATATATTGTTTGTAGATGGTGATTATGTATATTATTCTTCCGAAGAAGATAACACTATATGTCGGGTTAGCGTAAAAGATTCAAACAATAAAGAAACAATTGTTACTATGACAAGTTTGATTTCAGGACAATGCGGATTTGATGGAAATTACATCTATTTCTACGCTCAACTTGAAAGTAGTACTGATGGGGATAGTGATGAAGAAGAAACAACAACAGACGAAAATTATTATCTTTACAGAGTTGATACAACAGGATTAGGTCAACCACAACTTTTAAGTAAGGTAGAGAAAAACTAAAAGAATGTAATTATTTTTAAAACTTAATATATAAAAAGGTACTTTGTTTATTGTCAAAAGTACCTTTTTTGTATAACTTTATCATATTTAATTATTTAAATTTCCTCTAACAATTTTCTGGCTCACTTATATCGCATAATGTGTGTATTTCTCTTTCATTATAGCGAATTTCTACCTTATCCCTTGAAATAAACATTTCCACACTGCTTGGCAAAACAGACATTGTTATTCCATTATTATTTGCTTGTTTAATAGAAGTGAGATTCATAGCAAGAGCTAACGTTCCTCCTGCAAATCCTTTATCATCGGTGTATAGATAAGATATATTTCTCTTTTCAATATCTTTATTTATAAGTGATTTTAATTTTATTTCTAAACGTCGTCGCTGTTCTGCTAAGATATAAAAATCTTTTTTGTATTCGTAGTCTTTCACAGTCATAAAAGAAGAGTATAGAGATAAATATTCTTCACTTTTTGATTTATCTTGTTTCATTGCTAATGCGTAATTTAACATATCCTCCTCTGAGAATTTTTCAAGTCGAGATTTTGCTAAATTTACCATATCCCTATCAATACTGCCATCAAGTCTATCTAGCCACCAATTTACTGCTTTATCTATTAATTCTTGTTCTTTCATTTGCCTCCAAATCTTTCCAAATATCTTATCATAACTTGTTAATTTTGTCAATATAGAAAGTTATAATATTCGTCATAATTATACATATTTATGTGTATTTCGCTTTTTACAAATTTTGAAAGATATAATTAAAAATGGAGCATTTTATGTCTTTTATATCACTTTACTTTATTTTATTTTTGATTGTAGTATTATTTGTTTACTTTACTGTTCCAAAGAAATATCGCTATCTTGTATTACTCGTGGCTAGCTATATTTTTTATTTAATAAATGATTTAAGAGCGGTTATATTTATATTGCTTACAACAGTTACAAACTATTTTTCGGCAGTAAAATTAAAATCTATATCACTGAAACAAAAAGAATTTTTTGCAGGCAAAGATGAAGAATGGCTTAAAGAAAACAAAAAGAAGTTTACTAAAAAATTCAGAAAAAAGAGACAATGGCTTTTAGCATTAACTCTTCTATTTAATTTTGGCATACTTTTTATGCTTAAATATTTTGCATATCTTGCAGACGCTTTTGCTGAAATGATAAATGTTCAACCTCTTGGACTTGAAATACTTCTTCCACTAGGAATATCTTTTTATATGTTTCAAAGTGCAGGATATTTGATTGATGTATATTATAATAAAGTAGAGCCACAAAAAAATATTTTCAAATTTGCATTGTTTGTCAGTTTCTTTCCTCAATTAGTTCAAGGACCTATAAGCAGATATAATCAATTAGCGCCTCAACTTATTGAGGGAAATGACTTTGATACAAAACAACTCAAATCTGGTGTTTTGCTCATGCTATGGGGATATTTTAAAAAACTAGTTATTGCCGATAGAGCAAATATACTGTTTGAAACAATTATGCAAAACTATACAAGTTATCAAGGCTTGGAAATATTTGTTGCTATGCTATGTTTTGTACTTAAATTATACTGCGACTTTTCTGGTGGTATAGATATAGCAACAGGGGTTGCTAAATGTTTTGGAATAGACCTCACTCCAAACTTTAAGAGGCCATTCTTTGCTTTAAGCGTTACAGAATATTGGAGAAGGTGGCATATTACATTGGGTGCATGGATGAAAGATTATGTTCTTTATCCGTTAACACTTTCAAAGGGTTATAACAAATTTATAAGAGGTTGCAAAAAGGTATTCAAAAAAGGTGTAGCAGGTAAAGTTATTCCATCAGGTATTGCCATGTTTTTTGTGTTTTTGCTAGTGGGAATTTGGCATGGTCCAGATCTAGCGTATCTATTATTTGGTGTATACAATGGTGTAATTATTCTAATAGAAACAATATTTAATGAAACAAGAAAATTAAAAAAGATAAAGCCAAAAGAAAGAAAAAAATCAACGCAAAGATTTATTACATTTGTTAAATTTACTGTTACATTTATGCTTGTATTTTTTGGTAAATATTTTAGTGCTGCCGCCTCCCTCGGAGTTGGTATAGATGTAATGTTTGATTGGTTTCTTGCGACATTCAGATATACAGATATAACACTATTATTTAATAATTTCTTTTCAAGAACAGACTTTAATTTAATAAATATTATTATTCTTTTAGTCTCAACTGCAATTTTGATATTTGTGGAAGTTTTACAGGAAAGAGGATTAAAAATAAGAGAATTTATATTAAGTAAGAGGCAATACATTCAATGGATAATATTTTATGTAGCAGTTATAGTTATAATCTTAATGACTGCATACGATGGTACAGGTGGAGGATTTGCTTATGAAAACTTCTGATTTAAACAAAAAAATGAACAGTGCTATTATGTTTTGCGTTAAGATAGTACTTGTACTATCTATAACACTTGCATCATGCGGGCTTTTAAATTTTTTGCTTGTCCCTACACTCGATTCTTCTGTTGTTGGTATAAGTATGATTGATGCAAATAGACAAGAAGACAATATAGATATCATGATGATGGGAACTAGTCGCACATATAGAGGAGTAGATGCACCTTATTTAAGCGAAGAACTAAATAAAAATGTTTTTGATATAGTATCAAATAGTGCGACGTATGTTTCGATTTATCATCTTTTAGTGGAATTATGTAAAAATAACACACCTGAAAAAGTATTTTTAGAGGTTTCATCAGTGAATTTCAAAAGAGATACAGGTACAGAAGATGAATATATCTACCATTTGCTTACAGGTGAAAATAAAGAAGAATATAAAAATGCAATATCGCTTGATTATAGCGACCTTGGAATATTTGAATTTGTAAATTATCTTAAAAATTTTGCTAATGGAAAATTTGCTCAAAACGTAAGTTACAAAGTAAATTCTTTGCCACTTGGTAGTACTGATTATTATGATAATTGCGAGTATAGAGGAAAAGGTTTTTCCTATGCTAACGCTACATGCGAGGGTAAAGAAATGGTTTTACCAAATTCATATTTAACAAATGGAGATGCTTGGGAGGAGGAACATCTCAACGAAAAAGCGCTTGAATATTTTTATAAAATTATAGATTATTGTAATGCTAATAATATTGAACTTGTATTGTACTCTCTACCTTATCCAAAAATAATAATTGAAAAATATTATGATGATTTTACTCAATTTGATATATCTTTTCATTCTTACATAGAAAAATATGATGATTTAGTCTACCTAGACTTTACAAAGGTAAAAAGTCAATTTATGGATTTATCAACAGATTATTTTTATAACGCCAATCATTGCAACGGTACTGGTGCCGATGTCTTATCTCCAATAATAAGTGAGATTATGAAAGAAATAGAAAGTAATACTTATCAATATAATAATTGGTTTTATGATGCTTATGAACAGTTATTTGTTTAATAAGAAAAATCAAAGTAAAACAAGGAGGAATTATGAATATCGCAAGTTTACTAGAAAATGCCAAACAAAATTATAGTACAAAGGTGGCATATAAATATCACGAAGATAGTATAACCTTTGAATCTGTTTATGAAATGGCGTATAGAACAGCAAGTAAAATAATTGAATATAGTGAAGAAAATAAACCGATAGTTGTAATAGCAAACAAAAATTTATACATTCCTTCTATTTATTTAGGAATAGCACTTGCAAATTGTTACTATATTCCTCTTTCAACAGAAATGCCAATAAGTAAATTGCAATCTATCGTAGAATTTACAGAAACAAGATTGATTATTTGTGATAACGAATCAAAAGATATTGTTGATACTTTAAATTTTAAAGGAAATATATTTTCAATAGATGATTTTTGTAATCATGAAATCAATTATCAAAAGGTAAACGAAAGAAAAAACAGAATTGTAGATACTAATCCGCTATATGTAATTTTTACATCAGGTTCGACTGGTTTACCAAAGGGGGTTGTTACAAGTCATAGTTCAGTTGTTGATTATGTAACTACTTTTGCAGATACTTTTAATATATTTGAAGATGAAATTTTTGGTAATCAAGCCCCTCTTGACTATATTGCAGGTATTAGAGATATTTATATTCCTCTTATTAAAGGGTGTAAATGTGTTTTCTTACAAAAGAATTTATTCTCAACCCCAAAACTTTTAATTGAAAAATTAAATGAAGAGAAAATAACAACAATTTGCTGGGTAAGTTCGGCATTATCTATATGTTGCCAACTTAATGTATTCAAGGAAATAAAACCTAAATACTTAAAAAAAGTGTTTTTTACAGGATCAGTTTTGGATGTTAAATATCTAAATGAATGGGTTAACATTCTTCCTAACGCACTATTTGTCAATCATTATGGGCCAACAGAGATAACAGCAAGTTGTACATACTTTAAAGTTGATAATAACTATGAATATAAAAATAATATACCTATTGGAAAGGCTTTTAAAAATAGAAATGTGTTTATATTAACAGAAGATAACAAAATAGCAAAAATGAACGAAAAAGGACAAATTTGTGTTACAGGAAATTGCCTTTCATTAGGTTACTATAAGAATAGAGAAAAAACGAAGGAGTGTTTTGTCCAAAATCCAATAAATAATGAATATTTGCAATTGATGTATAAGACAGGAGATATAGGCTACTTAGGAGAAGATGGAAATCTCCACTTTTGCGGAAGACTTGATAATCAAATCAAACATATGGGACATCGTGTAGAACTTGGAGATATAGAGTCTTGTGCAAATTCATGCGTTGGGATAAATGAAACATGTTGTATATATGATAGCAAGAGATCGGTCATAATAATGTTTTATAGTGGTAATACGAATGCAGGAGAAATTAGTAAGTATTTGCGTCAAAGTATGCCATCATTTATGATACCGAGAAAGTTTATAAAAATTGAAAATCTGCCAAAACTTTATAATGGCAAATTAGATAGACAGTCTTTAATCAAACAGGCAGGTATTGAAATATGAGAAGGATAAAAGATATAAATGAATATGATAATATAATAAACAAGGCTACAAGAAATAAATTTAAAAATGTAAATTGTTATCTTATGCCAAATGAAATAAGAGAATACACCAAAGACGAGCGTCTCTTTTATCTTGAAAATGATAATATTTTGGAAATTATAGAAATACATGACTTGTTTTGTAAGGTTTGCTTTTATGCAAAGGACAATATCGAATTTTTAAAGTTTGATTTAAATCGACCAATTTTATTAGATTTGCCATATAACAATATAAAAAATGAAAAGTTTGAAAAAATAGATAAAAACCTAAAAGAAGTGGGTTTTAGTTTGAATAGTCAGTCTTCTCGAATGACAAAGAAAGATTATATTTATAAAGAGTATAGTTCAGACATCTTTAAAGATTTTAAAATACAGAAAATGGAAAATGATGAATTGATAGATATTCTAAAAATCTGGAATGAAAATTTTAATCCTTTAAAAAACCTTCTATATAGCGATAATGAATTGTTAAGTCATAAGAATGATATATATGTTTGTATAGATAAAGACAATAAGATTGTAGGTGCTATGGAGATTGTTATAAATGGAAAGTCTGGTTGGATAGAAAAAATAGCAATAAAAAAAGATTACCAAGGTAGAGGAATAGGAACTTTTATGGAAATATTTTATATAAACCTTTGTAAATCATTAGGAATTAAAAATCTTTTGTTATATACTATTGATGACGATTATAAAGCGCAAAATTTTCATAAAAAATTCGGATTTGAATATGATGGAAAACATAATTGTCAATATATTTATAGTAGGAGTTAAATTATGGATAAACTTATGGAAATACTTACAGAAGCAAGACCAGATCTTGATTTTGAAAAGGAAACAAGACTCATAGATGATGACATTTTAGATAGTTTTGATATTATAACAATAGTCGGAGAAATAAACGAGGCATTTGATATTAATATCAATGTTGGAGACCTTGTGCCAGAAAATTTTAATAGTGCAAAGGCTATTTGGCAAGTTGTTCAAAAATATATGAATGAAGAATAGTATAAACATGAAATATATATCAAAGTGTCAATTATTTGTAAAAAAACTCCTAAGGTTAAACCTTTTTGAAACTAGCATAATAAAATAAAAGAACTCTACACATAAGAGTAAAATTCTTTTTATATTAGTTTCAAAAATAACGGCCTAAAGTTAAAACATATTGAAACTAGCAGAATAAAAAAAGAACTATACACATAAATATAGTTTCTTTTTTTATTAGTTTCAAAATCAATAGACTAATAGACTCTATTTTAAACGCAATGGAAAAAGGTATAATAACAAATTCAACACAAGAAAGACTTATGAAACTTGAAAATGAAAAAGCAATACTTGAAGATAAAGTTGAGTATGAACAAAACCATCAAATAAAACCACTTGAAAAAGAGCAAATAGTAAATTTTTTAAAAGTATATGCAAGAAAACAATTTGATAACAAAACAGATAAAAACGAGTTCTTTAACAATTTCATTTTGAAAGTGTTACTTTACAATGACAAAATTACAATAGTTTACAACACAAGTTTAAACCCAGCAGAAGAAATATATAACCGACCAAATGATAATGATGATAACAATGACAATAGTGACAATGGAACGACTATTTATAAGAAAGAAATAGAAATTTCAGACGATGAAAATAAGGACGAAGCGTCCTTGCGTAAACTAAAAAAATTGCCGTTTGAGTTCAAACGACAATTGTTTGGCGGAGAGTTAGGGATTCGAACCCCAGATACCTTTCGGTATGCC
>CALWJU010000018.1 GCA_944381105.1 uncultured Clostridia bacterium
TGAAAGATCACCAAATTCGCGTGCAGTACCTATTTTTTTACTTACTTCAACTCGTCTTACGGTTTTGTAATAATTTAATTTTTCCTCTAGTTGTTTTTTACCTTCTGGTGTCAAAATATGTGTCATCGCTATCTCCTTTTCTAGTTAAAACTTTTAAAGTTATCAGTATTATATTATACTCATTTTTTAATAATAAGTCAATGAATTTTAAAATTTTGTATTTTTTTTATTTACTTGCAAAGAATATACATAAGGAGGAAATATGTTCACTATCATAGCTTTCATTCTTACTCTGCTTGGCTGTATAAACTGGCTCAGTATTGGACTGTTACAGTATGATTTTGTTGCTGGTATTTTCGGCTATCAAGCAAGCGTATTCTCAAGAATTATCTATATTATCATTGGCGCTGGTGCATTATTTCTAACTTTTAAATTAATAAAAGGTAAAGGTGTAATTGCGGTATTTAGTAAAAATAATAAAAAGGACTTAAAAAAGAATATTGATAAAATAGGTAATAAAGATGAAGAAGATCTAGATCATACTTATAGCAAAGTAAACGCAAATATTGAAGCAGGACGCGATCTAGATGAATACAGAGATAGTCGCAAGCACAACTATAATAATTATTCAAGGCATGATCATATTGATCACTATGACGGCTATACTGACACAAGTCACAATCATCATTCGTCAAGTAAAAGTTTATTTGATGAAGAATTTAATGATTACGACAGGTGATAAAAATGTTTAAATATCTTTCTTTATTTTATCTTATATCTTTATTTCTTGGATGCCTATTTTGCAATTTGCTATTTAACCTATTTTAGAGAAATTCTCAAATAAATTATAGTTATTGAGTTATTAACTAAATATCGTTACATTAATATGCCATTTTTAATTCAAAACTTAGCCTCGCAAGCGAGCAAGACGCCATCTGGCGTCTTTTCTTTGAGCCACTAGGCTCAAGGAAACAATCACTTTTTTGCTCTCACAAAAAAGTGATGCTCGCTTGCCAAGAGAAACCCCTATATTTTATTTGTGATAAGTGCTTCCGCTTGTTATCATAAAAACCCTATATATCTGTTCAACCAAAACTACCCTAGCGAGATTATGTGGAAGAGTAATTTTGCCGAATGACAATCTAAAGTCAGCCTGCTCCTTCACCTTTTCGCTAACCCCATACGAACCACCTATAATAAAAGTGATTTCACTGTTGAAAAGCGAAACTTTTTCAATTTTCTCAGCAAGTTCATTACTCGTTAACTGTTTCCCCTCGATATCAAGCAATATCTTATATCCTCTAGCAGCCCTTAAGATTTCATCCCCTTCGCCTTCCAGACATTTATGTTTATCAAATTTCTCCTGCTGTGGCAATTCTAAAATCTTAAGTTTACAAAATCTAGGTAACCTTTTTCCATATTCACTGACAGCATCAATCCAAAATTTTTCTTTTAAAGCACCTACGCATACAATGTTTATATTAATCATATCACACCCAATATAAAAGTTAAAATAGTTACAGAAATAGTCAAAACAAATGTCGCTATAAGCAATATTTTTGTCGTAGTATCCATGCTTGTATTTGTGTTATCTTGCATTAATTTCATGTCAATAGTGCTTGAATTCCCAAGAAAGTAATTTGTTTGATGATACATATTGTCGAATTCATCAAATGGCATAAATTCAGATAGATTTCCAGAATTTCCATCTTGAATTTTTGCTATATCTTTGAAATAAGAGTCACGCAAGAATTGATTAAAAATAACTTGATTTAATTTTGTAACACTCTTAAGTGATGTTTCTTTAAAAAGTGCCTTTACTAGTGCATTTAGAGCAAATACAAGTAGGACAATAAGTGCAATAACAAAAACTAGTCCTACAAAAGTATTGTTGATAAGATTATAGTCTATCCAGGAGAACATAACACCTAAATTTACTCCATGGAAACTAGAATAAGACATCAGCACCCCAATTCCGTTATTAAGAAAATGAACGATTATAGCAGGATAAATATTGTCTGAAATTATAGTTATATATCCTAAAAAGAAGCCTATAATTGTAGCATAAAAGAACTGTTCAATATTCAAATGTAAAAGTCCAAATAATAATCCAGTAATGATGATAGCCTTTTTTGCACCAAGCGTTGAAAAAGATTTCAATAGCATTCCTCTATGCGCTGTTTCTTCACAAATTCCGGGCAATACCGCAGTAACAATTAGATTTACAATGAATAGCCAAAACGGATAACTTGTCATACTTTGAGAAGTAGTAAAATTATAGCCTAAACTTTCCAAAATTAAATTGAAAAATGATGCCACGAAGATATTTAGTATATAAACAATTATGCCAATTATAATTGAATAGAAAACCGCTTTCCACGACATCTTTTTAAAGCCGTAAAACTTTAAAACATTCTTTGGCTTTTCCTTTTGTAAAGCAGAAAATAGGAAAACAGAAACTGAGAATAAAAATCCAATTTGAATGAAAACATTTAATATATATTTTGAAGCACTACCAAGAGAATTAAAGAGATTAGTAGAAGACAATATTCGAAGCACCGAAAAAAGAACTACTATTATAAAGTAGCAAATTGTAGAATTCTTAATTGTGTTTGTTTTAAAATATTTCATCTTAATCCTTTAATAAATTTTGTCGAATTTTGTCATGTCTATTAAAAGTAAATAAACTCATAGGACAATTGAAGACCTTTTCAAATAGTCATTAATATTTATATTTCAATTTATCCATCTATATAACTAATTTCAAACTATCGAAACAAAATTTCGAAATAATTTCATATTTAAAAATTATGTTCATATTGTCTAGAAATTACCACTCTATTTTCATGCTTATAGAACTATCGGTTTTTTATTAATTAAACTAACAAATGATTACTAATTAATATAATATAGTAACAAAATTAAAGTGCTGATTTAAAAATTCATTATAGTGAACATTAGGAAAAATAAAACTGATATACCTATAGATACATAGAAAACTATTGGTATCTTGCCATTTTCTTTTTCTATATTATCTTTAGATTTATGCTTAAAATAATATCTGTCTAAAAGAAAAATACTCAAAATGGTAAGAAGTAATAAAACAATTGCTATCAAATAGAACCACCACTCTCTAGGCAGTGCCACAGACCAACCTGTCATATTTTGTATGAAAGTTAGCAGTACTACTAAGAAATTATTTGTAAAATGAATGATGACTGATGATATTAAAGAGCCTGAACGTACTACAGCCCATGCCATAATTGAGCCTAGTAAAAATGGATAAATCAGTTGTTGCAAATTTTGATGCATTGATGCAAAGAGTATTGCCGAAATAAATATTGATGCTATATCATTAAACCGCGTTCTTAAACCATTAAGGATAATCCCTCTAAATATAAGTTCTTCACCAATTGCGGGTAATATTGCCAGCACAAAAACAGATAAAAAGAAAGTTCCCCAGCTTGTAGGATTGATACTAGTTGAAGCCATATTATAACCAAGTGAAATCAACAAATCATCAATAATAGAGATGAAATATTGAATTCCAAATAAAGAAATCACCCCTACTACAATCATAATCAAATAGGTATGCCATTTTAAATTAAATTTAAGATTAATTGCCTTAAAATCTATTTTTTGTATTTTGTTATAAACTAGATATATGCCAACATAACAGAAAATCGAAACTATGCTATAGGCAGTCATAAACCACATATTGTCTGTGATAACGCTAGCCTCAATCCCGCGCGCACCTGCAATAACATTTGCTATCATGGAAAAAATTAAAGAAACAAGGATAGGCAAAATTAAGGCAAACAAAAAAACATTGCCACTATCCTTTAAATTATAAATATTCCTCGAGTATACCACTTGTTCTTTTTTCAAGCTGTTATTTTCATTATTATTCATTTTAACACCTAACAAGCATTATACAATATTTCTTCACAAAAGACAAGAAAAGTAAACTAGATATTTAAGAAAAGCTAAATTAGAAAAACAATAAAAGTCAACAAAAATAAAAACTAAATATAGATACTACGAAAACAAAGTAAGCAAAATATTAAATCGGATAGCAAATTCTTTCATAGATAAGGCAACCAAATCATCTTATTAAAGATGAAGACAATTAAAATTTTCTTTAAAGTTATAAATACTATAGAAAAAAAATAATTTAAAAATTACTATAAGCCAAATTTGCTTTCAACTCACTTTATAAGTTTAAATAAATCAATTAAAATACCTTCAAACCGCGTGGCGAAAAACACTTAAACCTTAGAAGCATAGTCGCGACTAAATGTTTTAAATAAGGGGTACCAGCAAAACAAAGATTTTGTGGGAAAAGGCAGTTGCCCGAGCGATACCGCGTAAAATTATAAAGTAATTTTCGCCTGAGCGTAGGTTGCGACGTGGTTTGGTCGCAAAATCACCCTAAAAATTACAAATGTTAAGGGAACCCGAAAAGAAAACAAATGTTAGGGCATAGTTTTTCGTTTCGCTAAAAAACGAAAACAGGCAACAATGCCGTTTTCGCCGATAGTGCGGGCGGTGGAAACCCTACCCTAAAAATCTGTCGATTTTCAGGGAACCCGTGTCTCACCCACTGTGGGTTCGACTCCCACCTTGTTTACATAAAAAAAAGACTTACATATCGCATAAATCCTTTTTTAAAACTTTGACTCTCACTGGTGCGGGCGGTGGGAGTCGAACCCACACGGTTTCCCACTTGCCCCTTAAACAAGCGCGTCTGCCATTCCGCCACGCCCGCACATCTTTTTTACTTTACCGCTTTATTATATTTTTATCTTTTAAGTTTGTCAAGTGTTTTTTAAAAAAATCTTTTCTTTTTTATAAATTCATTGTTTAACATTATATATTTGAAAGCAACAACTTTATCATAACTAATAAAAAATTAAAATTTAAGATAAAGTATTAACACCAAAATTTAAATCAATTAATATTTTTTAGTTTTGAATGATATATAATTAAATAATTTTAAAACACGGTATATTGTATCTTGTATGTGCATAATACATACGATATATATTATATTAACAAATTTAGTGACTCAATCATAAATAAATAACGGATAATCAAAAAGGAGTTTTTATGAAAAGTATTTTCAACATATTAAATAATCAATCAAACAACTATTCCACCATACAAAATTGTCGTGCAGATATTATTGGAGAACTTGAAGCCATAATTCAATATAACGCCCATCTAGAACAAACAGATAACGAAAAAGCAAAAGAAACTATCAATGATATTATGCTTGAAGAAATGGTTCATGTTGGCCAGCTTTTCGGCTTATTATTTTACCTTAATCCAGAAAGCAAAACACAATTCGAAAAAGGCTTAAATGAATTCAACCATAGCTAATTGCATAATTAAGCTTAGAAAAATTACATTTTAAAGTTAGACAATAATATCATTAAGGAGTTTGAATAAAAAATTCAAACTTTTTTCTAAGATTATATTTTTATTAATCGACCCGCTTTCAATTTTTAAAAGTTATGATTTAACATATATTTATTGCAACCACTCACCTTTTTAAAAACTCTTTACTCAAATTTAAAAAATACGTCTTTTGAAAATTTTATAATTAAAGTGCACTTTGTGCCTAAAATCTCTAAAGACGCATTTTGAATTGATATTATTGTAAGTTGAGCAAAGCACAACAAAACTATATCAGAGCGAAACTAATGTTAATTCAAACATTGATGTCACAATTCATTATGGATTTGATCAAACTTGATTTATAAACAAAGCGAGCAAAACAACATCACCTTGTTTTTATTATCAGAAGCCGAACCAAGCACAACTTTAGTTGTATTTGAGTGAGGCTGATGGTCATACATACCGTGATGAACACAATTTATTGTGTTTTTGCGTTTAGCAAAATTAAAATTTAACTTGTTTAAGTTTTATCATCACATAGTTTATTATATATTTTATTTTTAATTAAATTTTAATTCTTTTTATCTGTTTTTTTTAATTTATTATTTATAAAATCTTCAATTTGCTTATTATATTTTGTTGACAGTATAATTAAAGTAAGGGATAAGATGATTAATAATCCCCAGACTACAAGTCCCCAACTGTGATATGGTATAATTTGCCCACTTGTCAGGTAACTTACCGCAAAAATACCAATTGGTCTTGTTATAAATTGCGTTACCATAAAAAATGTTGTACTCATGTTGGTAAGCCCTGCTACTAAACACAATATATCATCTGGAAAAAATGGCAAGAGCATCATTAGAAAAAAAGAATATTTACAATTTGTTAAATTCTTTGTCCAGCGTTCTTGCAACTCTTGTCCGACCATGAAAGATACAAGTCTTTTACCAAAAGTTCTTCCAAGAAAAAAGGCGAAAGTACTACCTAATAGTATCCCTGCCAGAGATAAAAGTCCTGCTTGCAAAGGTCCATAAATAAGTGAACCTGCCATAATTATTATTGGAGAAGGAAGAGGTATAAATGTTACTTGTAAAAATTGAAGAACGACGTAAGTAATTCTTCCCCAAATACCTATTGATAATATAAAATTTTTTAATTTCTCAACAGAGTTTAATCGCTCCCACAATCCGCTCCACACCAAAACAAAATATAATAACAAGAAAAAGGCTGTTAATGAAAGTATTACTATAACAATTCTCAATATCTTCTTTTTTGTAGACAAAGTTTTCATACTTTATTGTAGACTTTTTGATATTTATTATTCTTGTTTGGCTTTTTATTTTAAAAGTTTTTCTTATTTAATAAATATTTTTTAACAAAACTACAAATAATAAACAAAATTATAATTAGAGGTGGATAAATGGAAGAAAGGTCAAAAAGTAATAAGTCATCTTTTATTTGGTTGATTGCTGTGGCTTTTATTGCAGTTGGATTGTTATTATTTTGTCAATTCTACTTTGGTTCATTTTCGTCAAGTTCAACTTTTTATCAAAATACAAGAATTAATGGCGTGGATGTGTCTGGTTTAAATAAGGAGGAGGCTTGTGCTAAGTTATCTCAAAGTCTTTTAGAAAACAAAGACAAAGTATCCATTACCTTAAAAAACGGAGATAAAACTTGGACTTTAAATGGTAGCGAGTTTGAGATAGTTGGAAATTTTGATGACGCATTAGACCAAATTTTAACGGGAAACGAAGGTAATATTTTTGAAAATAAAAAGAGTGTTGACTCTATTAAAAGTAAAGGTCTTTCAATAAATCTCCCCTATCAAAGTCTCTATGGAGGAGTAGAAGAAAAGATTGATGACATAGTTAGCGAGGTTGAAAGAGAGCCTATTGAGGCAAAGGTCGTCTTTAATCCAAATCAAGATGAAATGTTTAAATTAAGCGATTCAGAAAATGGGATAAAAGTAGATAGACCTGCTCTTGACGAAGCACTTAATGAGGCTTTTGCCTCTGGCGATAATTACACAATAAACATTCCATTTAGTGAGATAACGCCTGAAAAAAGTCTTGAAAATGCCCTTGAAAAAATAGAAATGAGGTCAAGTTTTAAGACAAATTATGCAAAATCGACAAACAACCGCAAATCTAACATCAAACTTGCACTTTCTGCCTTTAATGGTTTGATTGTTGAACCAGAGCAAGAGGTCTCTTTCAACAAAACAACAGGATCTAGAACTGCTGAAAATGGTTACAAAGACGGAAAAATTATATTTAATGGTAGTTACGTTTCTGGCATGGGCGGAGGAGTTTGTCAGGCATCAACCACCCTATACAACGCCCTTATCCGCTCTGACATTGAAATTGTCTCCGTCTGCCACCATACCCTGCCTGCCTCCTATGTTCCACTATCCTTTGACGCCATGGTATCAGAGGGGTACGCTGACCTTGTTTTCAAAAATAACCTAAATAGCCCTATCTATATAAAGGCCTATGGCACAGATACTGAGGCTGTGGTTGAAATATATGGTGCTCCACTTGAATATTCAGAAATAAAAACTAGAAGCGAACTTGTCAAAGTCCTCGCACATGGAGGAGATAAAGTCATTACCGACAAGGATGGAAAATATTCAAATAAGGTAATTTACAAGGGAGAGTACTACCGTCTAAAATATCCGCAAGAGGGGTACGAAAGTAAGGGTTATTTAGAATACTACAAAGACGGAAAACTTGTAAACAAAAAGGAAATAAGGCATGACTGCTACCCTTCTCAAAATGGCCTTATCGTTGAAGGAAGCGGGACTCTTGAAGAGGGAATGACACTTCCTGCAAGCAATGTAAAATACATTAATCCTCAAAAAGTTACAAAAGAAACAGTAGAAAATGCAAAGAGAAGGTGGAATGTAAATTAAAAAAACTGCCTAAAATCAAGTGAGTCTAAGAATTTCACTTATTTAGGCGGTTTTCCTTTGAATAAAAATTAAACTTATGATGCAAAAAAACAATTTTTTTGTTGACAAGTCTAACCAATTTTGCCACCACGTTTTTAAATAAAGTCATATTTTGATAAATAAGTTTAACTTTTTGAAAATAAACCAAAGTATAATTTATAGATATTTCAACTTTCCATCAACTGCCTTGATAAGTTCCTCTTTTTCATTTGAGAGTTTTCCGTCAAATATGTCGCTTAAAAGACTTTCAAGTATAGGTTTATAGCGATTTTCTTTTACAAATGGATAGTTCTTTCTTATATCTTCCCCTGTAATTTTCATGTCCTTTACAGAAACGACTATTTTATGAGAAATTATGTATTTATAAAAAAACTCATATTTATTTGCTAAATATTTTGATTTTGCTAGCAAAAGTTCATGTATTGAAGGAAAATTATTAAAATATTTGAAAAAGTACGGTTTGTTTTGCTGATGATTGAGTGCCTCATAATATCCGCATATTATATTTACATATTGTTCTGTCATTTTTTTGTTCATACCAAATGACTCAGAAAGGATAAGATTTAAGTAGTAAGATATTGATATTGGCTTTACAGTATCTATTACGTCAATCAAAAAGCCTTGTGATTTATGCTCCACTTTTTTTACCATATTTAGTTTAACTTTTAGGCAATCTATTCTAAAATTTGGCCAAAGAGACGCCTTATTGAATTGCTTTAATGCCCTCATGTACGCATGTTTCTTCGTGTAACCAGGATATTTTTTTGGACTATGCAAAATTCTAGTTATCTCATATATCATTCGTTCACCTGAAATATCTCTAAGGTTTTGGCTATATTTTAGTGCTGTCTGATAGGTGTGTTTTTCAATCTTAAAGTTGAGTTCACACTCAAATCTAAACATACGAAGCAATCTTACCCCATCATGCGACAAGACTTCTTCTGGTGTTTCCACCGTGCGAAGTAGTTTTTTATTTATATCCTCTATACCATTGTAAAAATCTATTATCTTATCATTTTTTATATCATAATATAGAGCATTGCAGGTAAAATCTCTTCTTTTTGCGTCCTCTTGTATATCTCTTATAAACTCCACTTTCTCAGGAAGATGACTGCCATTGTCTGAATATGTATCACGTCGAAAACAGGTATACTCAAAAGAGTCCTTACCATTTATTATTAACGCACTGCCTAGTGCCTTACTTTTGACCTTAACTGAAAAATCACTGTCTTTTAAAGCATTTTCAACTTCTTCAACAGTCAAAGAAGAGCAGATATCAATATCCTCTTTTTTTAATCCCATAATAGAATTTCTAACATAACCCCCTACTATATATAGAGGTTCTGGAAAAATATCTGATAGTGTTTTTAATACATTTGGTATTTCTATTTGCATAATTCACCTTTAATTATAGAATACTTATTTTTCTTTGTTATGTCAAATCATTTGTAATAAAGTTGACAATTTGTTAATAAATAATATATAATTAAATAGATTATGAAAAAGAAAAAGAAAGTAAATACTGAAAAGTATAAGTATATTGTTAAGATAGATGCAAAGTATACTAGAAATGTTCCTACTGACAATTCTATCTTCTTTTATACTATGGAGGGATTTGAAAAGCACCTCAAATTAGTCGAAAAAGTAAAGAAGTCCATAATGGACAAACTGTACAAGAAAAAAAAGATAGAGGACGAAACACCTGCCGTTCCTGACAATGTTTTGCGATACAACCCTGATTTTAATAGTGGTTTAAATAGCGAACAAATCGCAGAGCGAAAGGCAAACAATCTTATAAACAAGACAAAGGTCAAGTCGTCAAAGTCTTATTGGTCTATATTTGCTAAAAACATCTTCACCTTTTTTAATATGCTTTGGCTTATAATTGCAGTTGCCCTTATAGCCGTTGGCTCTTACAGTGATTTAATCTTCATTTTTGTAATAGTTGCAAATACCGCAATAGCCATCATTCAAGAGATAAGAGCAAAGATAACAATTGAAAAACTATCTCTTGTAACCACCCCACTCGTAAAAACTATAAGAGAGGGAAAAGAGGTAATGGTAGCCTCCGACCAACTGCTACTTGATGATATTATCGTTCTTACCAACGGCAATCAAATTCCGTCAGATTGCAAAATTGTAGAGGGATTGGTAGAGGTCAATGAGAGTTTACTCACAGGCGAATCAAACGCCATTGAAAAAAAAGTAGGCGATACTATGCTATCTGGTAGTTTTATAGTCTCTGGCAAGTGTTTTGCAAAGGTGGACAAGATTGGCAAAGACAACTACATCTACCAAATGGCGAAGAAGGCTAAGGAGTTTAAAGCACCACAATCAAACCTATTTAAAGACCTTAACAGACTTATAAAATATATTGGTATTGCCCTTGTTCCTATTGGTATACTCACTTTCTTGAAGGAAAGAGCCTCAGGCTCATCAATTGAGGACCAAATCATATATACGAGTGGTTCGCTTACAAGTATGATACCTGCTGGAATGTTCTTGCTGGTTACTATTGCCCTCGCTATCGGAGTTGTAAAACTTGCAAGGAAGAAAACCCTTGTGCGTGATCTATACTCAATCGAAATGCTTGCTAGAACAAATGTTTTATGCCTTGACAAGACAGGAACAATTACAGACGGCACTATGAAAGTTGTAGACTATTTAACCTATACAAATAGGCGTAAATCTAGCATAACTAAAATTCTTACAAATATACTAAACTTGCAACAAACAATAAATGCTACATCTAGTGCAATGATTAAGGAATTTGGCAGACAGTCAGACTTTACTGCCTTAAATGTATTAGAATTTTCTTCCGAACGAAAGTATTCTATAACGCAACTATCAAATAAAAAGATATATTTCCTAGGTGCTTACACGAGAATAGGTTGTTCTCTTACTCCTGAGCAATTGGAATTTGTAAAAAATGCTCAATCAAAGGGATTGCGAATAATCGCACTTGCTGAGGCGGATAGCGAAAAGTTTGACAAGAACATGAGTGGAAAAAATTCTTCCTTGCTTGCCCTTATTGTACTTGAAGAACATATCCGAGAGGACGCTATTGAAACAATATCTTGGTTTAAAGAAAATGGAGTTGAAATTAAGATAATCTCTGGCGACGACCCTGCAACTGTATCTAAAATTGCTAGCCGAGTAGGAGTTGAAAACAGCGATAAATATATCTCTCTTGAAAATCTAAGCACAAAAGAGATTGAAAGACTAGCAGACCAATTTACAGTTTTTGGAAGAGTTACACCAGAACAAAAATATACTATTATCAAGGCACTTAAAAATAAAGGAAAAGTAGTTGCTATGACAGGAGACGGTGTCAATGACACCCTCGCACTGAAAGAAGCTGACTGTTCTATCGCTATGGCTGATGGTAGTGAGGTGGCACGAAATATATCAAAATTAGTACTTCTTGAATCTAATTTTTCTTCCCTTCCTGCTGTCGTTAAAGAAGGTAGACAAGTTGTCAACAATGTACAAAACTCGTCATCTCTCTTCCTTATGAAAACATTCTTTGCAATAACGCTTACAATTATTACACTATTTCTCCAAATACCATATCCATTTAGACCTAGTATGATGATGTTACTTGAAGCGTTCGTGATAGGTATTCCGTCATTCCTGTTGACTTTTGAGCCTAACTCAAAACCAATTTCTGGTAACTTTATACCGCAGGTTATGAAAAGAGCCCTGCCACGTGCACTTCTAATGGTAATCAATATTTTAATTGTTATCGCTCTTGATAGAAGTCAAACGCAAATTGTAACAATGAATACTGATGAATATCAAACTCTATGCGTACTAGTCTTAACTTATACAGGTTTCTTGAACCTTGCGTCTCTATGTTTCCCTGCATCGCTATTAAAGGTTACAACGCTTGTAGTTTCACTTGTCTGCACAGTGCTTGCACTTGTTACCTTGCCAAATCTATTCTCAGTTTATTCTAGTTCGTTTACCGTGCTTGTAACATTCTTCGCAATTATGGCTTACTCTATCGTTATAATTCTTCTTATAAAGTTAAATCAAAAGAGACTAGACAAATTGCGTGAAAAAATAATCAACCTTTTGCAAAAGCAGTAAATATAATACCATTTTAAGTGTATGTTTTAACAAAAAAATACTTATGAGTTAACACAACATTTTTATAAGTCTTTTCAATTAAAATGATTAATAAAATAAAGCCTTATAAAAAAATATTTTATAAGTTAAGTATGTAAATAATAAAAATCCACCAGTGAACCTGGTGGTTTTTCATATAATGGGAGCCATCTATAACAGGCAACACGAAATCGTGCTACTTACCTAGGCATAGGTTATTCACTCCTATTTTTTCATAATCTTTTGCATTATTTAATTTGTTTTTCCATATTATTGATTTTGTTGTGTTTTCTCTTTGCTCTCTTTATTCTTTTATTTTTTCTGTTCATCGGTAAACCTAAAATAAAACACCAAACTATCAGGTGGTTTTATTATACAAAAAAAATGCTCTTTTAAAGAGCATTTTTATTGTAATTTTGTTTTTAGCCTGTTTATTAAATATAGCCTTTTAATCTTTTTATTCCTTTTTAAAATTCTATTAAATGATTAGTTCTGTTTATTATTCGCCTACTACAAACTGATAAATATCGTAGGTGTTAGCCCTTATTGTAATAGTATAAATTCTTGCGTCAGGCTCTCCATAAAATCCACCAAAATAGAAGGTAAGGTCTTGTTCGCCATCAGTACTTGAAATATTAAAGTAAACGTCTTGATAATATATTGCACCTGCTACTGTGCTAAAAGGTGCTGTATACTGACTACCGTCAGCGTTTCTTAAAGACTGAGGTTGAGAATAATAAAGATGAACGTAGTTTTCAGTAAGATATTCTTGAAGATCGCCATCTATTCCTGTTCGATTATCGTCATCAGAATAAAAATAACCACCACCATACTCAATACTATATGAACCTAAGTGTCCTGTAAAAAGCGAAGTTAAAATTGAAGAATTGAATGAATTTTCGTATATCTCGTTAAATGTATCAAAGTTGGAATCTGATGGCACTACCTCATACGAACCCTCACTAGTTTCAACGGTAATAGTGGTAGGCTCAGAGAGAAAATATGGTTTTAAATCAATTCTTACACATGCAAGCACTATTATCACTACTGCAATCGCAAAGATAAACAAGGAAAGACAGGAATAGATGATTTTTCTATTCCTTTTCCTTTTTCTTAGATATTCATCATTGACTGTTTCTAGCACTTTATTTTTTGTCTGAGCAGTTGTCAACTCTTCCATCACTCCCCCTTAATTATCCTTCTTATCATCTTTTTCGTTTTTTCTCTTCTTCGTCTCTTTCTTTTCTTCTTTGTTCTCTTCTTTCTTTTCTGCTATTTCTGTGGCTTTAATGCTATCTTCTTTATTGTCAAGTTTATCTTTTTCTAAACTTTCATTTAGGGTTTTACCTTGACTTATAACAATATTTACACTGTCATCTTTATTTTCTTCTTTCGTATTGAACATTTCATTATAAGATTGTTTAAGAGCGTTAAACTCTTTCTCTGTGATATGACCGCTTTGATAAAGTCTCTCCCCTTCGGCAATTTTATTTTCATAGATTGCTTTTTGTTCTTGAAGAGCTTTTTCACGTCTATACTTCTCTTCTTTTTCACGTTGAGCCTTATCACGCTCTTCCATAATAGAGGCAATTTCCTTTGCACTCTTTCCGTCAGCAAGCATATCAACTTCATCTTTATTGATTGTCTCTCGGTCTAGAAGCAACTCTGCCATCTCGTTAAGCATGCCAATATTATCAGTCAGTACTTTCTTTGCACGCTTATAGTTATAATCAAGTATTGCTCTTACCTCGTCATCAGCCTCTGCTGCAAGTTTTTCAGAGAAATCGTTCTTAGTTTGATAATCTCTACCTATAAATACTTGGTCGTTGCTACCTAGTCCTAAAAATCCTAGGTTCTTGCTCATACCCCAATTATATACCATGTTACGAGCAATCTTAGTAGCCTGAGTTATATCGTTTGATGCACCTGTTGAAATATCTTTGAAGATAATCTCTTCGGCAAGTCTACCGCCCATGCAAACACAGATTTCATCCATAAGGTAGTTATATGTTCTATATGAATTATCATTATCTGGCCTTTGCATTGTGTATCCGCCAGCCATACCACGAGGTATTATAGAAACCTCTTGTACCTCGTCAGTATGTTCTAATTTTTTAGCAAGTATAGCATGCCCTGATTCATGGTAAGCGGTAATTTTTCTATCTCGTTCGGTAACAAGCCTACTCCTCTTTTGAGGTCCCATAGTTACCTTATTTATGCCCTCTGTGATATCAGACATAATAATCTTTGGTCTACCCGCTCTCGCTGCGAGGATTGCCGCTTCATTTAGCATGTTTTCAATATCTGCACCTGTAAAACCTACTGTAATTCTTGCAAGTGTTTTAAAGTCAACGTTCTCGTCAATAGGTTTATTTCTTGCGTGTATTCTAAGAATGCCCTCTCTGCCCTTGACATCAGGAACATTTACATAAATTTGTCTATCAAATCTGCCTGGTCTCAATAGTGCTGGGTCAAGTACATCCGCTCTGTTTGTTGCGGCAAGTACGATGATACCCTCATTAGACTCAAATCCATCCATTTCTACTAAAAGTTGATTTAAAGTCTGTTCTCGCTCATCATTTCCGCCACCTAGACCTGCACCTCTCTGTCTGCCGACAGCATCAATTTCATCTATAAATACAATACATGGTTTATTCTTCTTTGCTTGTTCGAAGAGGTCTCGCACTCTTGACGCACCAACTCCGACACACATCTCAACAAAGTCAGAACCACTAATGGAAATAAATGGCACATTCGCCTCGCCTGCTACTGCGCTTGCAAGTAAGGTTTTACCTGTTCCTGGATAACCTACACGAAGAACTCCCTTTGGTATCCTAGCACCAAGGTCTGTAAACTTCTTAGGTGCTTTTAAGAACTCAACTATCTCTTTAAGTTCTTCCTTCTCCTCGTCTGTGCCTGCAATGTCTGAGAATTTTACTTTGCTTGTGGTATAGGCTTTTGCTCTTGACTTTCCAAAACTGAAAGCACCCTTATTTGAATTGTTCAAAAGTCTAAATATCATCCAAACAAGGAAGAGTCCGAAACAGATATATAGGATAGGATATATAATATCCCATGCGTTTATTCCTGCAACTTGCTGTTCAATTGAAATTAAAGTGCCACCCTCAATCGGCTCATCATCAGGATACTGGTCAGGATTTGATACCCTATCATTGTACTCATTAATCACATCTAGATATGCAGATAGTTCGTTTGCTGTTAAATAGTTTATATAATAGTCTGAGTACTCAGGAAAACGTCCTTCAAATTCTGAGTCTTGAAGCAAGAAATACATAGTATCAGTTGTGTAATAAACCGCTACTACTTTTTCATATTTACCATCTTTATCTTCATTATTACGTCCATATACAAGTTCTTCAACCTCTGTTGTACCGCCTGTAATCCTCTCTCCGCTGTAACCATTATTCGTAAAGATAAGGACAAACAAAAGTACAACCAATAGTAGTACTACAAGATAGGTCCATCTAAATTTTGATTTGTTTTCGTTCATATTATCTCCTTATACTGCTATGAATTTTTATGCTAAACATTTTTTACTTGCTAGCATTATTTATAAAATCAAATACCAATGACTTACACTGATAACTCTTGTATTGTATCATAATTTTATTTTTTTCACAACAAATAAAAGGGCATTTTCAAGAAAATTTTAAAATTTTATACTTTTTCGACAAATTTAGACATGATAAACATTTACTCAGGTTGAACAATTACATTTAATTTAAAAGTTACATAATCTATAAACTTATCCGCCTCTTCCACTCCACCTAGGTTTTCAATAAACTTTTTAAGGCTTTTTCTATCATTTTGAAAAAAGGTTCGTCCTATCCCTATAACATCAGTATCATTTTCTCTTAAAATATTGATAGAATTTGTAAACTGCTGTTTTACTTTGCTCTCTAATTTTGTAGATATATCCTCTGTAATCTCACTAAACTCGGTGTTAATTCTTAGGTCATCATGCTCACCATCCACCTCTACGAGTTCAACACCTAAGATAAGTTGTGCCATATAAATAGGATTCCCATTTTCAAATTTTGTGGTTATTAGAACCTTTTTTGTCTTAACTTTATACTGCATAGAAAAAATTTGATCCTCTTTCTTGACATCTTCAATCTCAATTATCTGGCCAACCGATTTATCATTTAAAAGGTTGATGCCATTTAACTGCTCAACGTCAAGCACCGCCACCTTTTTGCCTTCTTTTAACAGTATTGCTTGACCTTGGTTTACAATATGCTTGTTCTTTGCTCCACCATTCGCACTTGTTGAATTTGCACTGCCCTGTGTGCCTTCGCTTTGTCCCTCACTGGTATTTTCTGCTCCACTAACCTCGGAATTATCTTCACTCATATTGGTGTCATCTTCTATTTCAAGATATCCTATTATAGAAGATTTAACAAAACTGAAATATCCTTTATAAAAGGCTTCAAGCGAGGTGTCTGTAACATAGAGATTGTTTGCATTGTAGGCAATAATCTGTTCGAGTTTTAGTCCTAGATCATTGACTAGGTCGTGAGACTGTTCAAGCATCTCTTTTGCCGACTTATTTGTACACACAAAAACTGTATTTTCAGGAAGAGAGGCTATCCTACTTAAATAGTCGATGGTTGAGGTTACATCCTCTGAAAGTAGTTCTTCATTGACTATTGTGGTCTTTGCGTGAGCAAGCCCTATTGTTCGTCCCATGGCAATTTGAGCATTGTACACCGCCTCAGCCACCGAATCGCCCTTTCCTGAAATTACTGATGACTTTTCTTGATAGGACTGATTGGCTGTTGGAATAAAGGTCAAAAGTGAAATTTCATATTGTTGTTCGGTTTTATCTATACCTAATGCAGTTACCACCCCTCTGTTCCTGTTTTCTCCTGGCGAATAGATGGCAAACGGCGTGTAAAAAAGCAGTATTACAATAAATACTATTACCATAGGTGTTTTTAAAATTGCTTTTATTCTGTTTTTCACTTTATCTCCTTATTTTTTCTGTATAATTTTGATTTAAATTTTTACATAATTTAATGAATTATAGTTATATGTAAAAAGAATTGCCTCCGCTATATTTTTAAGATTAAAAACTTTTTTCCTGCTATTAATTTTACTTAAAAATCTTAAAAAATTTACATTATCTATCCACTTTTATTTCTTTTTAATTTTAATAGTACAATAATTAGAATTATAAAAGGAAGAAGATAATTAATAAGCAAAGCAAGGTATGGAAGCCAATGTAATGATGATACAACCATTGTCTCATATCTACCTATAAAAACATAGTATAAAAGTAAAAACAATATATCAAAAACCACTACCGAATAGATTTTATTTAACGGAAATATCCCCATAAAACAATCACAAAAAGCATAAGAAAATATCTCCATTTGAAAAAGGGTTATGAGCATTATTGTCAGCATTGCTATTATGTCTAGTCTGCCTATCGCATTAAACTGCACAGAGAATACCAGAAGATCAGCAAGAGCGTTATTGTGCATAAATGCCGTTGTCTGATACTTTGCGTAGAAGAGATAAAATAGAGTTATAACAAGGGCGATTGCAAAGAGCGAATAATAGTATAGATTTTTAATATTCCCCTTTTTAAAATCAATTCTATCCATAATCACAAAGAAGAACATAAAATCGCCAAATGCAAAAATATGGTTGTGCATTGACGAAAAGAAATCACTGACACTCGACATAAAAAATAAAGGAGATGAGATTGGCGTGAAAAGAGATATAGCAAGGCAGATAATAAAGCCTGCAATCACTATCCAAAAGAAAAGTTCTATTGTGCGAGAAAATGACCTTATGCCTACAAAAACAGCGTGATTTATTACAGGCAAAAAGGCTATAAGGGCAATAAATAAAAATTCGTCTTGATATATCTGTTGTTTAAAATATACATATGTAATTGAAAATACAAGCAAGCATTTAAACAGAAAGAACAATAACATAGCAATATAGATTAACTTTGTAAAGAAAATACCTATTTTTTCTTTGAGAACATCATAGAACTTTTGATCTGGATAGAGGGTTTTGAGTTTGATAAAGATAGGCAATATTATAAAATCAAGTAAAAATAACAGGGCAAGCACAAAAATAGAGTCTGCCGATGTCCTTTCATACATAAGTGATGGCATAAGCAAAATTTTGTTTGCAAATATGCACATCACAATTAGTACTCCACATTGATTTATACTAATCTTTTTCATAGCCTCTCCTTTTTCTGTGGACTGAATGACCTTGGTCGATGACGCATGCTATAAGTTGGGTTCATAAGTAATGCATCCTTTAAATCTTCGTTAATTCTAGGACTATAAGGTGCAAGATAAGGCGTAAAAAAACTGTCAAAATTGTTTAGATAATTGCCAATATATACCATGCCTGAGACAATTCCTGCCAGCCCTAGCGAACCACCTAGCACAATAAAGACAAGTTGTAAAACGGTTATTTGTGGTGCTTGCTCGGGAATAGTATAGAGGGCGATTTTTGAAAGTGCGACAATTATAACTCCTGGCGGAGAGATTAGCCCTGCTTTTACTCCTGTATCGCCTAGAATTAAAGCCCCAACCACCGACGTGGCAAGACCTAGATAACTTGGAAGCCTTAAACTGACTTCATACAAGACTTGGAACAGCAAAAATATGAAGAGTATTTCTAAAAATGGCGTGAAAGGCAATCCTTGCGTCGTATCTGCAATTGTAATCAAAAAGTTTAGAGGCAGTATGTTATAGTGAAAAAGTTGAAGAGCAAGGTAAAAGCCAGGAGCAATTAAAGCAATTAATAGTCCTAAAAATCGAATAATCCTCACAAAAGAGGAATAATGATGATTTGTATAATAATCATTACTGTTTTGCAAGTCCTCTATAAAAATAAATGGTATAGTCAAAACTATTGGCGAGTTGTCCACGATTATCGCCACCTTGCCTTCAAGCAGTTTTGAGACCACTATATCAGGCTTTTCGGTGTTACCTATCTGCTTGAAGAGTGAGCCTGGGCGTTCTTCAAGGCAATAGAGAATATTGTAAGAGTCAAGTACGCCGTCAATTTTGATATTGTTAAGTTTTTGACGCACCAACGTAACTATTTTTTTATTTGCGACGCCTTTAAGATATGTAATGCACACTTTTGTCTGTGTCTGATTGCCTATTCTTACCACGTCCATAACTAAATCTTGTGATTTTATTCTTCTTCTTAAAAGTGTTATGTTGGTCTGCATATCTTCAACAAAGCCCTCTCTTGGTCCTTGAATAACTGGTGAAGTAGGTGGCTCTGATGGTGTTCGAGTTGGAAATTTTAATAGGTCAACAGACAATATTTTCTCTGAAAAGTTGGTAAGTAAAATAACCCTTCCATCAAGAATTTCTTTTACAATGTCTTTCTTTTTAACCTCTTTTATATCAACACACTTTATTAAGTCGTTTTTTATTACCTCAAACGTAAATTTGTCATCATATGTCTGAATAGGAAAGTAGATAGCAGAGGAAAAAAGAGAGGGATCTATTATACTTTTTAGATATACGAATGCGATTTTTTGTTCCCCTCTTTTAAAATATCTATACGAAAAATCAACACACTCATTGAGTGATTTTTTTGCCTCTTTGACCTCTTTTTCAACATTAAAATAAGACATACCTTTACCTCTAAGTCAAAAGTAGTATGTCTTATTAAAATTATTTTTATGTATTGTTTGTTTATTCTTTTATTAAATTTTTATATGTAATATTTATTTATAAATATATTTTAAATATTTTAATTAATCAATTTTTACATAATTAATATATTTACCTATTAAATGTTGTAAATTGTCGAAATTTGACTTTACAAACTAACTTACTCGGCAGGCTCAAACCCTACCGCATAGACTATTTCGCCATTATAAATATTATACTCGCCCTCATCGTCTGGGCATGCACCTATTGTCATTCCGTCCCTATAAAACTGAGATAGGTCTATAATGAAGGTGTAACTCCCTTGATTTTCTATTGTCTCAAATTCTATACAACGATGTTCTTGACCATCTAAGTATAGGTCTATTGACGACAACTGCTCATCGCCTACAATGGTTAGCAATTTTGAACTATTATCAAAACTAACGCTTTCGAAAGGCGAAAATTCATGGATGACCTCTATTTGTAGTTGATTTGATGGAACACTATCCATATAATAGTCATAATTTGAGCAAGCAACAACATACACTCCTCTTTCTCCGCCCTCTAACTCTTGCTTTGAAAGGCTTACATCTGTCGTTACAATACTATCAAGTCCGCTTATATAAACTGTGTAATAGTCGGCGTTCTCCACCTCTTGCCACACAAGTAAATCTTGGTTTTCTTCGTCTATTGAAAGAGTTGGCTGTGCCAAGTTTTTATAAACAGTCCATTCAATAGAAGAACTATATTCACTGTTATTGCCTGAGTTTTCACTCAAATAGCATACCGAGATTTCATAGGTCTGTCCAGGAACTATCCCCTCTTCGAGTAATTCGTCGACAGACAAAATATTGCTGTCGCTTTCTATAATTATAATTATCTCCTGCTCATCACTATCAACAAACTTAAAACGATATTTAAGGTAGTTATCATTCATGTCTGCTTTTATGTAAACATTTACCCCATCATCAAGCACTTCAATTGTCTCTGGCGAAGAGGTATTATAATTCAAGATAAATGCAGTAACAACTCCGCTTAAAATAATAAGCCCTATTGCAACACTAATAACTATATAAAGCAACTTTTTTTTATTTCTTTTGTTATTTTTTTCTGCACTTTTCATAAGTTATTTATAGTATAACCTAATATTAAAAAAAATCAAAACATTTTTAAATAAAAAATAAAAACCATATTGACAAATAGGCAAAAATGGTATATACTACTACTAGTTAATGGAGGAAATATGTTTGATTATATGACAGCATCTCAAATCGCATCTTTGATTATAGGAATTGTATTTTCTATAATTTCTGTTGCGACAACTATCTTTGCCATTAAATTTGCAAAGAAAATCAATTCTTTCGGCAAATCCATCTCTCTTGCAATCGTCTGCCCTACTATCGCCTTTATCGCTTGGCTTTTCCTAATCTTTTCATTCATTGAAGGGTTTAGGGATGACGAACTTCTCACTTTAATTATCGCTATAATCTTATCGGTAATTATTGACGGAGTTCTCTTTATAGTTGCAAAGGCACTCTACAATAAACACCTTGAAGAGTTTGAGGACGAAGAGGAGTCCGAAGAACCTACAAAAGAAGAAAACGAGGAAAGCGAAGACGTAGAAGTTTCTAAGCCTCTACTCCTACCTAACTCTGAAAAAGAAAAAAGCGAAAATGAAGATAACGGTGTTAAACAATTAAACGCTCCTATAATTGAGAAAAAAGAAATTAACGAAAACGCTGAGACAAATGTAGTTTCAAGTGATAAGAGTGCAAGCCAAGAGGATAGCGAAGACGAAAATATTGAAAAAATAGATGAAAGCGTTGAAAACGACACTGAAAATAATGATTATAATAATGTTGAAGAAAACCTTGTAAGTGCTGAGAATAATGATAATGTCGAAGAAAGTGTTGATGCAAATACAAACGTTGAAGAAAATGTGGATGATCACGAGGAAAATTTAGAGGAAAAACAAGAAGGTAGCAATATAAAAGAGCAAACTGAGAACAAAGACCAGAGTGTTATCGAAAACGAAGAAAGCGACAGTGAAGAAGAAAACATTGACGAAACAGAAAAAATTGAAAGCAGTGATGATATAGATTATGACGACTTGACAGACGATGAAAAAGATGACCTTGAATTTGAAAAGTTCTTGGAAGCACTTCGCAAGAGAGCACAAGACAATGACAATGATGAGACAAATGATAACTAAATATTAAATGCAAAAAACTGAGAAATTAAATTCTCAGTTTTTTTTGTTGTCCTATTTTTTTGTTTTTGCTATATATAACTATGATGTTCTTTTCTTTGCTATATATAACTTTATAAGATTACTTAAATATCAAGTACTTATATATAGTTTCTATAATTTTTTCCTTGATATTCTATATATAATTTCTTTTTTTTGATATTCTCTTGATTTTTAATTTTTTTATTTACGTGTTATTTTATTTTGTTGTTATATATTTTATTTTACGATAAGGTTTACAAGTCTATTTGGAACATAGATTTCTTTGACTATTGTCTTACCATTTAAAAGTTCTTTTACCTTATCCTCCTCTTTAACTTGCGACAAGATTTCCTCTTTATTTAGGCTTGTGTCAATATTTGCCTTTGCGATAATCTTGCTGTTCACTTGTACTGCTATTTCGACAGACGATTTGATTAAATTTTTCTCATCATAGTCAGGCCATGACTGGTCAAGGATTTGTGCGTTAAATACTCTTTCATACATCTCGCTTGTTATATGTGGAGCAAGTGGATTTAAGAAGATTAAAAATTGTCTAAGTTCCTCTTTTGTGATAAAGCCATCCTCTTTTATCTTCTTTACAAAGGTCATAAGTGCAGAGATGGCGGTGTTAAGTTTAAGGTTCTCATAGTCATCACATAATTTTTTGTTTAAGACAGAAAGCTCGTAAATATGTTCCTTTGAAACGCCCTCACCTTTAACCATATCTTGAAGAGACCAAACCCTATCAATAAATGAGGTTATTCCATTTATTCCGTCATAAGTCCATGGTGTGTTATCTTCATAACCGCCAAGGAAATGCACGTGCATACGAGCGACATCTGTACCATATTTATCAATTACTTCAAGTGGAGAGACGCCGTTAGCCGAACTCTTGCTCATCTTTTTGCCTTCACTATCAAGGATAAGTCCACTTCCCATTTTCCTAACAAATGGGTCTCTTGTAGGCACTGCACCTATCTCGTAAAGGAAATTTTGCCAGAAAAATGCGTACAGAACATGACGAGTGATATGCTCTGTTCCGCCTGTGTAGCAGTCTACACTACCCCAATATTTGAGTTTCTCATAGTCGGCAATTGCCTTGTCATTGTGTGGGTCAGCATATCTAAGCCAATACCAACTTGAACCTGCCCAGTTTGGCATGGTATCAGTTTCACGTTTGGCAGGTCTGCCACATTTTGGGCATTTGCACTCCACCCAATCTTTTGCTTTTGAAAGAGGAGAATCGCCTTTTTCGTTTGGCATATAGTCCTTAACTTTTGGCAATACCAAAGGCAAGTCTTTTTCGTCAAGTGCGACCTCTCCACAATGAGAACAAAGCACAATAGGGAAAGGTTCTCCCCAATATCTTTGACGGTTGAACGCCCAATCGGTCATTTTGTAGTTGACTTTTATCTCGGCAACACCCATGTCTATAAGTTTTTGTGCGATTTTTTTCTTTGCCTCTTTTACAGGCATACCGCTAAACTCAGCAGAATTTATCATTTTGCTGTTTTTTGAGAGGTACTCTTTCTTCTCAACCGCACACTTAGATGTGTCGCCCTCTATTATTTGTATTTTTGGAATATTGAATTTTTCAGCGAACTCATAATCTCTCTGGTCATGACTAGGCACTGCCATTACAGCACCTGTCGCATAGCCATTAAGTACAAAATCAGCAATAAACATAGGCACTTTTTTATTGTTTACAGGGTTCACTACATAAAGTCCTTCAAGTCTTGCTCCCGTCTTATCCTTTTGGTCGGAAAGTCTATCAAGCTCAGTCCTGAGTGCTGTCTTTTTCCTATAATCTTCAACATCCTTCCAATTTTTGATATATGGTTTTAGTTTATCAACTAGGCTGTTCTCTGGTGCAAGAGCAACATAAGTAATTCCATAAACTGTCTCAACGCAGGTGGTGAATATTTCAAGGTCGCCCACTTTTTCCTCTTTATCGTTGTAAATGGCAAACTTTATTTGAGTCCCCTCGCTTCTTCCTATCCAATTACGCTGTGCCTCTTTAAGATTTTCTGCCATATTTATTCGGTCAATATTGCCAAGTAGTTTTTCGGCATACTCCCTCATCTTTAAGAACCAACTCCACCTGACCTCTTGAACAACATCGTTTCCGCATCGGTCGCACTTTCCGCCTTGACTGTCCTCGTTTGACAAAACTGTCTGGCAGTGCGGACAGAAGTTTACCTTTGATTTTTCCTTGTATGCCTTGCCGTGCTTAAATAATTGCAAGAATATCCACTGCGTCCACTTGTAATACTCAGGGTCGCTTGTGCAGATTGTCCTATCCCAGTCAAAAGAAAGTCCTAGCTGTCTTGACTGTTCGAGAACATTGTTAAGACCGTTTGATACAAACTCGTGAGGGTCAATACCTGTCTTAATTGCTGCGTTTTCTGCTGGCAAGCCAAAGGCGTCCCCACCTATTGGAAAGAGGACGTTGTAGCCCTTAAATCTCTTAAATCTTGCAAGAGCGTCGGCAGGAATGGTACCTTTCATATGCCCCATATGCAGATTACCACTTATGTTGTAAAACTCGTATAACACATAATATTTAGGTTTAGTCGGATGAAAATCTATTGCCTTAAAAGATTTTTCTTTGTACCACCTGTCTTGCCATTTTTTCTCAATTTCCTTGTAATTATAGTTCATACTCTCTCCTTAGCGACTCAAATTGCATTGTTTTACCTAAAAACTTTTAAGCATACAATTTAAGGCACTTTTAATATATAATGATTATATAATAATACAAATTAATTATATTGTCAAATAAATAAGCAAATATCAAATTTTTGTTTTTATCTTGACTTATTGATATAACTGTGATAAACCGAAAAAAGTTAAGCACAAAAACCATAAAACAAGAAAATAAAACACAAATTAAGAAAAAAGAACAAAAATTAACACAAATAAAATTAAAAAATCAAAAAAATCAATAAAAAACAGTTGACAAACCTATTTTTTATATGTATAATATATTTCGTAAAATAAAGTCTTGTCCGTAGACCGCAAGTGCGAAAGCATAAACACATGTGTGTGCTTGCCGAGGAAAGAAGTTACAAGAGTAAAATTATTCTCTCTATGCTTTTTTCCTAAGGCATAGAGATTTTGTTTTATATAAAGGTTATCATGCAAGGCACAACTTAAAAAGTGCATGATGACAATTACACAATATTCTAAAAAAAGGAGGAATTTCATGAGTGCTAACTTAGAAGCAAAAAAGGCGCTCGTCGAAGAAATTAAAGAAAAACTTTCAAAAGCAAAATCTGTTACTTTCGTCGACTACAACGCTTTGACTGTTGCCGAAGATACCGAAATGAGACGTCTTTTCAAGAAAAATGGCGCTGAATATAAGGTATATAAAAACAAACTTTTGCTCCTTGCACTTAACGAACTCGGAATCCAAGGTGCTAGCGAATATCTTCATGGCACAACTGCGGTTGCATTCAGTTACGATGATGAAGTAAGCGGTGCAAAAATCGTTTGCCAGACTGCTGAAAAGTCCAAAAAACTGACCGTTAAATTTGGTTTACTTAATGGTAACTTCGTTGAAAGCAAGGAAATCGAAGAACTGGCTAAACTTCCAAGCAAAGAAGTGCTTATCGCCAAACTTCTTGGCACACTCAATGCACCTATCTCTGCTTTGGCAAGAGTTCTTATCGCCCCTGTTACCGGGCTTGCTAGGGCTTTGAATGAAGTCTCAAAGCAAAAAGCATAAAGAGTAAACTTTACAATAGAAAATTAGTTTTTTAGTATTTTACGAGAACAAAAGGCAACAAATTTATTCTGCTAAAATACAGACAAATTAATTTTAAATTTTTAAAACAATAATTTAAAAATTAAAGTGTCATCGACACAAATTTATTTAAAAAAGGAGAAAATAAAAATGGCTGATGTAAAAAAATTAGTTGAAGAAATCAAATCTATGTCTGTTCTTGAAGTTTCAGAACTTGTTAAAGAACTAGAAGAAACTTTCGGTGTTTCTGCTGCTGCTCCTGTTGCAGTTGCTGCTGCTCCTGCTGCCGCTGGTGCTGCTCCTGCTGCTGAGGAAAAGACTGAATTTACTGTTGAACTTACTGAAATCGGTGCAAACAAGATTCAAGTTATCAAGGCTGTAAGAGAGATCACTGGACTTGGACTTAGCGAGGCTAAGGCTCTTGTTGAAAGTGCTCCAAAGGCTGTTAAAGAAAACGTTCCAGCAGAAGAGGCTAAGGCTATTGAGGCTAAACTCAAAGAGGCTGGTGCAACTGTTAAACTTAAATAAATCAAATTTAAAAAAGAAGAGAATATTGTGTAACAAAAAAATCTGCAAAATTGCTTGCAGGTTTTTTTGTTGTGCAAAACCTTAAAATCATTTTTATCTTTCTTTTTGACGTAATATTTATCCTTCAACCTTTCTCCAATAGTAATTGTAATATGTCGTTTTCAAAAGTTCACTTGCAGTAGATGGGGCTTGAAGCTGGGCTTCATCTATATCAATAATACTTCCACTAAAACTACTGCTTGTCGATACCTGCCAGCCTGTTGGATCTGTAAATTCTACTGAAGTTAGGTTGTTGCACAAAAAAAAGGCACGTGTTCCAATACTATTTAAATTGACTGGTAATACAACACTTGTAAGAGCACTACAATCAGAAAATGCACTTGTGCCTATACTTTCAAGATTGGTACAAACGTTTATATTTAATGTATTGAGAGAGGCACAATAACGGAATGCATTTGTCTCTACTACTATCAAACTCTCTGGTAATTTAACGCTCGTAATTTTTGTGCAACCAAAAAATGCATTATAAGGAATCAATATCACACCCTCTGGTACAACTAGTGAGGTAACTTCCTCAGTCTCTCCATCTCCATCAGCATCTAATTTAAGTGAATGCGATTCATCCTGTATCCACGTATATCCCATATCTATTGAAAGATATTCCTCCACTGTTCCATTGTATTCTAGCGTTTCTAAACCAGTACAAAAGGTAAAGGCAGAACTTTCTATTGTAGTCAAAGTTTTAGGTAATACAACAGTTTTAAGTCCACTGCAAGAAGAGAATGCATCATAACCTATACTTGTCAAGCCCTCTGGTAATGTTACACTTGTAAGTCCACGGCAATATCGAAATGCACCACCTTCTATTCTTGTCAAACCCTCTGGTAATGTTACACTTGTAAGTCCACTGCAACCAAAGAATGCATTTTCTTGTATCTCTGTTGTTCCGTTTGGTATCACAAGTGAAGTAACTTCCTCTGCTTCTCCGTCTCCATTTAAATCAAGTTTTAATGTATATGAAGTGTCTTCTATCCACTCATTACGAATATCAATTGCAAGATAATCTTCTATCGTTCCTCTATATTCAAGAACTTCTATATTATTACACCCATCAAATGCTCTTACGTTTATAAGTCGTATACTGCTAGGTAGTGATATGCTTGTAAGTTCACTGCAACCTGAGAATGCGCTAGCGCCTATATAGTCCAAGTCATCAGGCAATGTTATACTTGTAAGGTTTGTACAATTTCTAAACGCCTCATCATTCACTTCCTTCAATATGTACTGACTGCCCTCTACAATTGATCCGTCAGGCAATATTGAAATAGAATCAGGGATAACTACGTCTCCGCCAGGGCCTGTATACTCAGTGAGTGTCGCTGTATTATCAGTCCCATTAAAATCAAATGTCATACCTTCTATATTCTGTGGCGGTATTTGTGTAATTGTGATTAAAAGTTGACCGAGGTCTATTTCTGCTCCTGCCGTCGACTCTACTGTAACCAATGCTTGTACTGTCGGCTCTGTTTGTGGAGTTATCTCTTCTTTTGTTATACTGCCATATGGTATGTAGTCATTGTCGCTAAGCACCTCTGTTGCAACTGTTATATCTGACTGGTTTGTTGATGCTGATATGTTATATCTATACGAATTTCTATTTTCATCCATTGTGTTTATTATATCTAAATAAAGTTCTAACGTGCCAGATTGATTGACAAATTGATCAAGCGACACATTAAATTCATCACTCATATACCCAGGTGAAAACTCTCCTAAATTTTTTAGACTGTACGCTTCGGATGTGCTATCCTCTTTCACCCACACGTCTTGAAGATATAGTTCATCATCTGCCACAACAAACTCAACATCACCAACAGGGCGGATATACTGTACATCGGCAGCAAAAACATATAAAATAAAAAAGGTAAGCACTAAACATGCTATTGAGATTATTGAGAAAAATTTAATCTTATTTATTTTCATGCTTCCCCTTTTTTATTGTTTTTTATAAATATCTGTTTTATTTTTATAGTAAATATTTCACGCTCTAAACTACACCTTTCTCCAATAGTATGCACTATAAGTTGATCCTAAAAGACCACTAGCAGTAGAAGGTGTTTGCAAATCAGTTGAATCAATTTCTATAACTTCTCCACTAAAATCGCTACTCGTCGAGACCTGCCATCCTGTAATTTCTCCGAATTCCACCGAATTAAGACGGCTACATGAAGAAAAAGCGTTCCTTCCGAGGCTATTTAAATTACTTGGCAATAATACGCTGGCAAGTTCACCGCAACTATTAAATGCGTAGTCCCCTATACTTGTTAAATTGGCACATGCACTTAAATCTACCATTTCTATACCTTCACAATCTCGAAAAGCGTTATCACCTATACTTTTAAGATTTTCGCATGCACTTAAATTTAATTCTAAAATTCCACTACAATAATAAAAAGCATAATCTCCAATACTTACCAAATTTGCTGGCAACGTAACGCTATTCAAATTACTACACCAAGCAAAAACATAGGTTGACAAAGTATTCAAATTTTCACAGCCACTCAAATCGACACTTGTAAAACCACAATAATCAAAAGCATATCTTCCTATTTCTGAAAGACTGGCAGGAAATGTTACACTTGTAAAGCTATCACAATACTCAAAAGCATTGTTTCCTATACTTTGTAAGTTTTGACAACTAGCTAAATTCAAATTACCAGTAAGTCCACGACAAGTACTAAACGCATTATTCCCAATACTTTCTAAACATGTTGGAAAGATTATGCTAGTTATACTTAGACAACTGTCAAATGCATAATCGCCTATATTTGTAAGACTAGTACATTGACTAAAATCAAGTTCGCTCGATAGAGCACTACAATCAGAAAATGCATAATTGCCTATACTTTCAAGATTGGTACAAACGTTTATATTTATTTTACTAAGAGCATCACATTCTGAAAAAGCACTACTTCCAATTATTACCAAATTTTTCGGAAAGGCAACCGTTGTTAGCGATGTACAATTTCGAAAACCATAAAAACTTATAACTTCAAGTTTGGTACAATTGCTTAAATCTATTTCTACAATTGAATCACAACTCTCAAAAGCATTTTCTCCTATTGATGTTAAAGCACTTGGAAAAGTTATTTCTTCTAAACCGCTACAATTGTAGAAAGCATAATCACCTATGGTTTGTAAAGATTTTGGAAGATTAACTCCTGTTATACTATTTTCATTACTAAACACACCTAAACTTGAATTTATAGCACTATATATACCTGTAACTGTATACTGATTACCTTCTATTACTATTCCATCTTCCAAACGTGAAATTGTTGGCGGAATGACTATATCTCCACCATCGCCAGTATAAGACCTTACTGTTGCGGTATTATTATTATCGTTAAATATAAATGTGTAATCATCAATAACCTGTGGCTCTCGCTTTGTAATAGTGATTGTTATTTGACTTAAATCTATACTTTCAAAAGCAGAGGACACTATTGTTAATTTAACTTGTGCAGTAGGCTGTGTGCTAGAAGTTATATCATCAGGGCTTATTGAAGCAAATGGTATATATCCTTCATCATTAAGCACCCACGACATGATTGAAATAGCCTCGCCTATTTGAGTAGTAGAGACACTTACATCATACATGTTGCTGTTATTGTTTTCATCTAAGGTATTTAATATATCAAAATATAAAGAGAAAGAACCAAAATTATTAGTGAAATTCCCTAAGTTGATTATAAATTCACCATTTATATAGCCTGCACTAAATCTATTCTCTTGTTTAAGACTGTATGGCTCAGAAGAATTATCTTCTTGCATCCACACATCTTGCAAATACAAACTCTTGTCATCGACGTCAAAATTGATTGTACCACTAACGCTAAGTTGAGTAAATTGAGCAGAGTAGATACCTACAATCATTATTGCAATAACAAGACACGATACAGCTAATAACAAAAATAGTTTTATTTTTAAACTCATTAAACCACCTTAATTTATTATTTTTCATTTTGTTAAATATATAAAATCATTTCATAAAATCGTTTTACTAAAATTCTTTCCTTAAAGATTAAACTTTTAATAGGATACAAATTTGCTTTAAAGGGTATCAACTATCCTTTCTCCACCCTTAAAATATCGCCTGCTTTGAGGTTGTACGGGCAAGAAATTGTAACTATCTCCTGAACCCTCTTTGCGTCATCTATCTCTTCATTCTTTGAATTGATTATTTTTGATACTGTTATTTTTTTAAGGAAATTATCGTCTGCTGAGAGAATTTCAAGAGTATCCCCCACTTTAAAGCGGTTACGCATTTCAACCTTGACAAAGCCGTTCTTTGCGTCCTCGACAACCTTTGCTATAAAGACATAGGTCTGCACAGGCATTGAGTCCTCTAAATATTCTTTTCTGTCGTCATTGAAATAAAAACCTGTGGTGTAACGCCTATGGCTTGTCTTTTCAAGTTCGCTATGCAGTGCGTCAAAATCTTTAAACCCATCAAGCGCGCGTCGATAGGCGTTTACGACAGAGGCTACATAGTAGTCTGACTTCATTCGTCCCTCTATTTTCAAACTGCTAACCCATGCCTCTTCAAGTTCTTTTAAGTGGTCAATGAGGCACATATCCTTTGAGTTTAGAATATATGTTCCCCTCTCATCCTCTTCAATAGGCATCTCATCCTCTCGACTTTCCTCTCTTATATAGTACTTCCACCTGCACGCTTGAACGCAAGCACCACGATTACTATCTCTTCCGCTTAAATAGTTTGACAGCAGACACCTACCAGAATATGATATGCACATTGCTCCATGAACAAAGGCTTCAAGTTCTATTCCCTTTCCAAGTGTTTGGTGCAATTTTTTTATTTCCTCTATATTCATCTCCCTTGCAAGCACAATTCGAGTACACCCGAGGTCAGCAAAGAACTTAGCCGAAAAAGAGTTATTGACATTTGCTTGTGTGGAAACATGAACGTTGAGCATTGGGAAATTCATCCTAATATAATATATAAGACCAACATCGCTTACAATGAGACCGTCAACCTCTGCCTTAACTAAAAGATTAAGGTAGTCATCAAGTCCAACAAAATCACTGTCCTTTGCAACAATGTTGAGAGTTATATACCCCTTTTTACCATGAGAGTGAAGATATTTCATTGCCTTAATTATCTCATCGTCATCAAAATTGCCAGCAAACGCCCTAAGTCCGAATTTTTTGCCTGAAAAATATACTGCATCCGCTCCAAAATGGATGGCAGTAACAAGTTTATCAAAATTGCCAGCAGGTGCAAGCAGTTCCATAATTCCTCCTTTATTATCTATTATGTTTTTGATTGTCTAACAATAAGTCTTTATAGTTTTTTATCTATATTTACGACTTTCAATCTGCTTTTTCTTTATAACAACTTAAAATTATGATTTGGTCTGTTTAATTTACTTGTTGTATCTATTTTTATTTTTAAATATTATTTTCTTGATTTCCTATTTGCTCGGTTTTGCTCTCTTTTTTATGCTTTGTTGTAAATTATCCTCGATAATTTTATTCTGCTACTTAACCTTGTCTTTTCCATGTCTTTTCCATTTCTACCTATAAGTCTACGTTAGGCTTTGCCGTCAAGTCAAGGTCGGCAAGCCCGAGTCCGTCTTTCATCATGTAGTAGGCGCAACTTCCTATCATAGCACCATTATCTGTGCAGTACTTTAAAACAGGCGAGTAAAATTCAATGTTGTTTTCCTTGCATAGACAAGACAATTTTTCTTTCAGCCTACTGTTTGCACCAACTCCACCAGCAACTACAAGTTTATTGAGGTTTTGTCCCTTGCATGCCTTGATAGACTTTATAGAAAGTTCGTCTGTAACGCTCTCTTGAAAAGAACAGGCAATATCCGCTTTATTTATCTCCTCCCCCCTTTGAGTAAGATTGTGAACAAGATTGACAACCTCAGTTTTAATTCCACTGAAAGAAAAATTTAGGGTATGACTTAAAGCGTTTGATACAGTGAAATGATACCTGTTTTCCCCCTCCTTTGCCAGCCTATCAATCTCTGGCCCTCCTGGATAGTTTAGCCCTAGCACTCTTGCAACCTTATCAAATGCCTCGCCTACTGCGTCGTCAATGGTTGTGCCGAGAAGTTTTAGTTTGTTATAGTCCTCCACTCTTAAAAGTGCGGTATGTCCTCCACTTACCATAAGGCAAACGAAAGGCGGTTTGAGGTCGGGATGAGAGATATAATTTGCCGAGATATGACCATAAACATGACTTACTGCAATAAGCGGTATATCAAGACTGTAAGCAAGAGCCTTTGCAAAGTTTACACCAACAAGCAATGCTCCCATTAGTCCAGCACCATAGGTTACTGCCACCGCATCAATATCCTTTTTGTCGATTTTTGCCTCTTTCAACGCCTCTTTGTAGACATTTGAAATTGCGGTTATATGATTGCGAGAGGCAACCTCTGGCACAACTCCGCCAAAGCGTCTATGTATTTCTATTTGAGAGGCTATCACGTTCGACAAAACCTCTCGTCCATTCTTGACGAGTGCAATACTAGTCTCATCACATGACGATTCAATCGACAATATTATAACATTTTCTTTAACTTTTAGGCTATCAAACCTATCTTTCATCCTTTCAAAATAATTCATAATTATATTATAACAAAAAAATAAATATAAATCAATTATATATTAGTTAAAATCAGTTAAATACAAAAAAGTGTTATTAAACCCTTTGATTTTTTGTGTTTTTGGTTTAACCTATTTAATCGATTATGGTTTAAAATACTTAATAATTTTATGTGAGTTGGTTGGGCGTGAGGGCTTGGCGTGTTTGTTGGGCGTGAGTGCGAGGCGAGGAAGATGTTTTTATAGGTGAAATGTTTGATTATAGATGGGATATTTGGGCGAGATGGTTGAGATATTTGGGCGAGATGGTTAGGCGTGTTGGCTTTTATATAGGCAAGGAAACGCATGCTAAAAGCATGCGATTTGCCCCAGCAAGCCGACAAATCAAGCCCTCACAGCGAAAATGCTGTGAGGGCTTGGTTTCCTTGCCTTCTAAGTTTATCCTAACTTTTTCAGGTACTCATTTATAAACTCTTGAATGTTTCCATCCATTACCGATTGAATGTTATGTTCTTCGTATCCTGTCCTATGGTCTTTAACAAGGGTATAAGGACAAAATACATAACTTCGTATTTGACTGCCCCACTCTATCTTTTTAATATCTCCTCGAATGGAGGCAAGTCTTTCTAGTTCTTCCTGCTCTTCCTTTTCGGCAAGGCGAGAGTATAGCATCTGCATTGCCTTTTCTTTATTTTGTAGTTGACTTCTCTCAACTTGACAAGAGACAACTATACCTGTCGGCAAGTGTGTTATTCGCACAGCACTTTCTGTCTTGTTGACATTCTGTCCGCCTGCACCACTTGAATGGTAGGTATCAATTTTTAAATCTTCTGGTCTTATTTCAATATCTGGTCTCTCCTCAATGAGAGGCATAACCTCAACACTTGCAAAACTTGTATGTCTTCTTGCATTTGCGTCAAACGGAGAAATTCGCACTAGTCTATGCACCCCTTTTTCAGCCTTTAAAAAGCCATAGGCATTGTCGCCGTCGACCTCAAAAGTTATGCTTTTAATACCTGCATCATCGCCATTTAATACATCAAGCACCTTTATTTTATAGCCATGCTTGTCAGCGTACATCTTATACATTCTATATAACATCTCAGTCCAATCTTGTGCCTCTGTTCCGCCAGCCCCCGAGTGCAAGGTCATAACAGCATTATAGTCGTCATATTTGCCTTTTAATAATGTTTGTATCTTTGCCCTTTCGACATTCTCTTCAAGATTGTGTAGACTTTCTTGAATTTCATTATCAAGACTTGTATCTCCTGTCTCTTCGATAAGTTCCACATAGCCTTGACAGTCATCAAAAAGTCTGTTTAGCAAGGCGATTTCGTCAAGTTTGTTTTCGCACGCTTTAATCTTTTTGCCGACCTCTAACACTTTTTTTTGATTGAGATAAAAGCCATCAGCAAGTTGCTCGCTTTTTAAAGTTTCTAACTCTTTTTTTGTCTTTTCCTCGTCAAAGACACTCCTTTATAAAGTCAATATCATTTTTAATCTTGCTTAATCTTTCTTTAACATTTTCAAGTATCAATTTTTCTCTCCTTATGAATAAATATACTATGTGATGTTAAAATTTAAACGTGTTTAAATTTTAAATTTTGCTGATGCAAAAGCACAATAAATTGTGCCATCACATAGTATGTATCATCTTTAATATAAACCTAGCAAGTAAGTTCGACTTATGATATAAATAACAATATCAATTTTAATCTCTTTTCCCCCTTTTGTCAAACATTTTATTGTTACTTCTTTTTACAATTTGTAACTTTTGCAAATTCAAGGACATATAATAAGGATAGTTAGGTAATCCTATCAAACAAAAAACGGAGGTTATAAAATGTCATTTTATATCAACAACACAAACCCGAACCGCCCTGGGCCTCTTGGCAACAATCCACTCGGCGTTTGTGAAAAAGTACTTATTGAGGCGACAAAGGTCTTTGATGCCTGTGTCTCACAAACAACAGAAACAGGTATAATTCTGCCTGTAACAAGTTTTAATCCTGCGAACCCTGCCTTGCCACTTACTTACATTTCTGCACAAAATCAAATAGGAAGCGAGGTAACGGTAACTGACATCGTTATAGATAGGCTTGAACAGACACCAAACTATGCAAATGTTACCATGACAATCACTATCCCTCTCACTGTAACATATCGTGATGCGAATGGCGTTATCGGTACAGGAACATCAAGCATTGTCGTATCAAAAAGCACAGTGCTATTTGTACCACAACCATCAATGGCACCAATAGATATTAAGGCAACCGCATCGTTCTCATCGACTATCGGCACGTACACCGCAGAGAACACCTTTACAGTTACTGGATGTCTGCAAATTGTAATCAAGGTAACCGCACTTGTAGACCTGCTTCTTCCGTCATATGGCTACCCTGTTCTTCCGCCTTGTCAAGCATGCCAGAATTGTAACGTATGCCCAGGAGTAGGCGACCTGCCACTCTATCCGACTGCATCCAGCGGAACAACAATCAACATAAATAGGGTTTAGCAAAAAATCTAAGAATTTTATATAAATGTAGCAAAACTAAAAATTTTGTAAGCAATTTTAAAATTAATAGGAATTTCAATATAAAACATCTTAAAAATCTTATTTTGCTTAAAGTAAATAATCAATAAAATCAGGTAAAAAATGCACTTTAAGTCTTTAAAACTTATATAAGTGCATTTTTTAGTACATTCTTTTCGTGGTAATTTATGTCATCTCTTATATTCAATCTAATTTCTCTATTTGTCCTCTCTTTGCTCTACTCCTTGTCCGCTACTTTTTTTCACTCTTAAAATTTTCAAAGGCGGAAGAGACTACCTCATCGACACGAAAAGGTATATTCTTCTTACCATTAAGATAAAAGAGATATTCAATGTTTCCACTCTTTCCTTGAATGGAAGAATATGTAAGACCACATATCTTAAAATTTAAGCCGTTCAAATAATTTACAAAGTCTTTAAGCATGCCCTTATGCAAGGCAGAATTTTTTATGACTCCCTTGTATTTTTTTGCGATTTCTTTTCCGCACTCGAATTGAGGTTTAAAAAGAATTACCATTTCAATCTGCCCAAAGAGTTCTTTAACTTTTGGCAAAATATGTCTAAGTGATATGAAAGAAATGTCGCCTACTACCAAATCACAATCGCCAATTTGCTCTTTTTTTATTGTACGAAAATCGGTATTTTCGAGATTCACAACACGGCTATCTTCTCTTAACTTTTGACTTAATTCACCATTGCCGACGTCGACTGCATAAACCTTTTTTGCCCCGCCTTCAAGCGCCACTTGTGTAAAGCCACCAGTAGACGCACCGACATCAAGAACTACTCTATCGCCAAAATCAACATCAAATATCTCAATTGCTCTCAAAAGTTTATACGCACCTCTGGATACATATTTTGGGTAGTCTATTATTGTTATGGTTTCATAACATAATAGTTCATAAGAAGGTTTTAATACAACCTTTCCATCAACTTCAACATGCCCCTCTTCAATAAGTTGTTTAGCCTTTGACCGAGAGGAAATTTTTCCTTTTTCAAATAAATATTTATCTAATCTCATATTTTATTATAACATATAAAAAAATATTGTCAAACATTTTAACAATACTTTTAACGCAATCAGTATAAATAAGCAAACGTTATTTCACAATATAAAAAAATGATTTTATTATTAAATTTAGCAAAAAGTTTTTTGTTATTCATTAACAAACAAGACAAAATTTAAGGTTACAACATAAGATCGGCAAACATTTCATCAAGTGATAGTTGAAGTGCCTTTGCAAGTTTCACACAATCTACTATGGATGGTAAATTTTGATTGCTTTCCCACCTTGATATCGTTTGCTGAGTTGAACCTATCAACATGGCAAGTTTGATTTGAGACAACTTATATTCCTTTCTCCAATATTTAATAATATCCCCTACTCTCATAGTTATCTTATCCTAATGATAATTATACCCATTTTTGTGTATGGTAAATATATAACACGAAAATGTGTTAGTTTTTAATATATATTGTTAAGATTGTTAAACTTTGTAATTAAAAAAAGTGGTACTAATTTACCACTATATCTATTAATCGGAATTCAATTGTTTAAACTTTCATTCGTTATGCCAAATCTAAACTTAACTCGCCAAACAAATAATTATCATTTCATTTTATATTTGCTAAGATGGATATCCTAAATTAAGTTAAAATTCTCGTTCAGCAGAATTATCAAATTCACTCTTACGGTCCTTGTAAAATTCTATTAGTTGTTGGTTGTTATAGACATCTTTTATACGCACGCATAAAGTTGTATTTGCCTCGTACTCCTGCCTAAGCAGGCGATTGGCAAGTTTGATTATCTGTTTATCAAGAGGACGGAGTTCTCTTTCTTTCCACTCCTTTATCTCTTCCTTATTATTTAAATTTTCTTTTTGCACTTCCTTTATCATTTCATCTCGTCTATCGACGCATTTTATAAATTCATCAACTAGCATATTTCACCTCTTTTAATAATCTAATTATATGACAAAATTTACAAAAAGTCAATAAAAAAATAAGATGAAACAGCATTTCCACGCACTCTTTGTCATAAAAAACAATTTTTAGGTTTAGTATTATTAAAACCTCTTTTAAATATCGGCGAAAACACTCTTTGTGCCTCCAATCAAAGAAAAACACATAGTAAGATTACTTTTACTATGTGTTTAACACTTTTTTTATTCTCTCTCTTCCTCTTGCTCTACTTTTCTCTCTTGCTCGCCCTTTGTTTGCACCTCTTTTTCCTCGTATGATTTAAGTTCTTGCTCTAAGCAGTACTTTTTATAAGGTTGAGTAAGATTTTTATCCATATATGTAAACAAATCTTTAATGAATAGTTCGCCCTCCTCTCTGATAGCGTTTGTTACCTTTGAGGCATATCTTCTTCTATATTCTGCAACCATTTTCTCAATTTTTTTAAGTGCTTTTTCTACTTTACCGTCAGCATCACACTCGATTTTTATTTGTTCAAGTATTTCCCTATTCCCATCATAGTCCTTGATCTCTTGAATGTTATTGTTGTGTTCTTCTGCAATTGCTTTTGCCTTAGTTAACAACTCTTCGCTTGCAACAGGTGCATGGTCGCTATAACTATCTTCTCCTGTTTTTGCGTATACGTCATTGATTAGATTTTTAAGCATTTCATATTGATAACTTTCTAGGCAATTTAAATCTAAAATGCTAATTCTCCAATCTTCCGCCATAGTATAAACAGGTTCGCCTGCTTTCTTTGCGTATTCAATGCCATGTCTTATTGATCTATAAAGATCATTTAATTTCTCAAAATATGATTCATATTCATACATGATATTTCCCTCCTCAGTATACCCTTATTATACCATATGTATAGTCATTTGTCAATAATTAAAATGGCAAAAAAATATTGCAAAATAGAAAAGGGGCAGACAATACAATCAAAATTTATAAGTAAAACTTTAATCATAAATGACAACAAAAAATACAATCAAATAATGATTGTATTTTTTATTTAGTTTTTTAACTGAATTAGCCATTTAGGATACAAATATTTATCAAATTTAACCTTATGATTGAACGAAAGACCTTTTTATTCCAAACTTACAAGGTAATAGTATACAGGTTGACCACCAAAGGCAGAGGTTACCTCACAATCTGGATATTTTTCGGCTAGTTTTTCGGCAAGTGCGTTAGCCTCCTCTTCTCGAATATCCTCACCGAAGAACAGTGTTATATTCATAACGTCGTCGGTCATAAGTTTTTCAATCAATTTTTCTGTTGTCTCGGACACAAGTTTACCCTTTGCAAGTATTGCCTTATCGTCAAGACCGATTATCTCGCCAACTGATAGGTCGAAACCATCAACATGAGTGTCTCGCACTGCATATGTTACCATTCCTGACTTAACACCCTTAATTGCGTCGTTCATTGCCTCAGTATTCTCCTCTATGCTCACGTCAGGGTTAAATGCAATAGATGCCGAAATACCCTCTGGTATCGAACGTGTAGGGATAACAATCAAGTTTTTCTTTGTCAGGTCGCCAGCCTGCTCGGCTGCGAGTATAATATTCTTATTGTTTGGGAAAACAAAAACGTTTCTTGCTGGCACTTTATCGGCAGCGGCAGCAATATCAGCAGCAGATGGATTCATAGTCTGTCCACCATAGATTATCTCATCTACGCTCAAATCTTTGAATATGGCAGAAAGTCCCTCGCCTGGTGCGACTGCTATCATACCATGCTCCTTAGTCTCCTCTTCTGCAACCGCCTTCTTCTTTATCTCTCTATTTTGCTCACGCATATTCTCTATTTTGAGGTTGTAAAGTTCGCCAAGTTCGAGTGCGTATTCAAGTGCCTTATTTGGATCATTGGTGTGAACATGCACTTTGACAAGGTTGAGGTCTCCTATACAGATAACCGAGTCGCCTATTTGCATAAGTTTTTCACGCAGTTTGTCAATATCCGCCTCTGTGGTCTTTTTCTTCATATGAATAATCATATATTCTGTGCAGTAGCCAAATTGAATATCTTCAAGTGCGTTTATATCAGCGATAACGTCATCAACTGTTTGAGGTTTCTTTTCGTCGTCAAATACGAACTCAAAATCCTCTTCACCTATAAGATATTTGTAAAAACCTGTAAAGATTACAATTATACCTCTTCCACCTGCGTCGACAACGCCCGCTTTTTTAAGAACAGGGAGCATTTCTGGTGTCTGTTTTAAGATTTCCTCTCCTGTTTCTAATATTTTTTTAAGAAACACCTCAAAATCATCGCACTTTTTTGCAACATTCATGGCATTTTCAGCCATAACACGTATAACTGTAAGTATTGTTCCCTCTTTTGGCTTTGTTACCGCTTTGTAGGCAATGCTTGCACCCTCTTGCATTGCTTTTGCAAAAATTTTAGTGGTTATTTCACTAGCCTTTGCAGTCTCTGCACAAAAACCCTTAAATATCTGTGAGGTTATAACACCACTATTACCTCTCGCACCCTTTAATGCACCTTTTGAAAAGGCTTTGCTAAGCGAATCGAGATTGTTTGTAATACACTGAGACACCTCGTTTACAGCACTCTTCATTGTAAGGAACATGTTTGTCCCTGTATCACCATCAGGCACTGGAAACACGTTGAGTGAGTCCACGTACTTTTTGTTTTGTTCAAGCAGGCTTGCACCTGCGACAATCATCTTTCGGAAAGTCGCTCCGTTTATCGTCTTTATCATAATCTTTTTTGCTCCTAAACTCTAACTCCGACAACATGAACGTTCACAGCATCAACAAGCATACCTGTAAAGTTTTCAACACTATACTTAACAGATTTTCTTAGTGATTCAGCCACCGCACTTATTGATACCCCATACTTTAAAATACAAAAAACGTCTATATATATTCTGTTGTCAATATGACTAATCTTTATCCCTTTGGAATAAGATTCTTTCTTAATTAATTCATTTGCGCTGTCCTTAATAGATTTTGAAACCAAATCAACAACCCCATAACAATCAAGGGCAGCATACCCCGCAACAACCCTTATTGAGTCGTCAGAGATAGAGATATTGCCATAATAATTATTAGTATCGACTGTCATTTAGCCCCCTATTTTAGACTTTTCGCCTCTTATATAATACAATAAAACAAAAAAAAATACAACTCTTTTTATATAATTATTACAAATTTGTTACAATTTTTAACCTTTTGTAAGTTTTTTTGTAAAAAGAGTTGATTTTTCTTTCTAAAAATGGTATAGTATAGTGCATAAATAAATTTAAAGTATGGAGGAATGATTATGAGCAGAGTATGTGAAGTATGCGGTAGAGGCAAATCAACAGGCAAACAAGTTTCTTTCTCTAATAAGAAATATAATAGAACTTATGAACTCAATCTTCAAAAGACTACTATTGAAGTTGACGGGAAGCCACAGACTGTTAAAGCCTGCACTAAATGTATTAGATCAGCAAAAAAATCGTAAAGACCGCACTATAATTTATACACAAAAAACAGCATAAAAGCGTTGAAATTATTGGTTTACAAAACTTTTCTATGACGTTTACTAAATTTCCGTCAGAAAGTTTCGTCGGGTTTTCTCGCCTTTATGCTTTTTTTATGTTGTTTTGTTTTAGAACCTAAGATAATATGTTTAGTACATCTAAGACAACCTAGCAAGTTAAATATCTTGCTAGCAGATTATCACACTTTTGTAAGTCCGTTTTGAAATCATAATAGCACACTGCACTTTTGTTATAGTGTGTTTTTTGATATAAAAAAGCGACTTGCCAGGAAGCATGTATCATGCTTCCTAGTCGGTTAAAAGACCGTCTCGCTTGCCTTAGCAAAAGGGGTGCAAGTCGCCTATTACAATTCTATATATTAAATATTTCATATTAATCTTTCTATCTATTTATTTACAACCTTATAGTCATCTTTTATTTACAACCTTATAATAATCGAATTGTCTACTTATTAGTATTTGCATTAATATTGTTATATTTTTATAACAATATCTTGCATCATCATGGTTATCTTTTTGACTAGGTTATAACCTAATTTTTTACAATCTCATAGCCGTCTTTTTTATCGTTGATTGTATAGCCTAGGGCGGTTATTTCTCCCCTGATTTTATCTGCTTCGGCATAGTTTTTATTCTGTTTTGCCTGCCAACGTCTCTCCGCCAAAGCCTTGACTTCGTCTGGAATTGATAGTGCTTGTATTTCAAAATCAAGACCTAAAATTTCATTAAATTTCATAATAAGGTCATAAACATCCTTGCTTTTAGGTTCTTTCAAAAGTTTTTGACAAACAGCAAGGGCTACTGGCATATTTAAGTCGTCATTGATTGCATTTAAAAAGTCTTGACTATATTTCTCTTTACTCTCATCGCTAAGCACCGCCTTGCCTAGCCTATGCTCACTTACCGCCGTCTTAAAATTCCTAAGCGAATTTCTAGCCGACATAAGAGAATCATAGGTGAAATTTTGTTGTTTAGAATAGTGAGCCATAAAGTAGAAATACCTAAAATCTTCTGGCGAAAAGCCATTATTTACAAGGTCTTGCAAAGTAAAAATATTGTTTTGACTTTTACTCATTTTTCCGCCGTCTATCTGCAAAAATTCAAGGTGCATCCAAAAATGAACTACCTTATGCCCTTCGAGGCAGTCGCTTTGAGCAATTTCGTTTTCGTGATGAATTGTTTTGTGGTCCACTCCCCCTGTATGAATATCTATATAGTCTCCTAGATATTTTTTGCCTATTGTTGAGCACTCAATATGCCAACCTGGATAGCCCATTCCCCACGGACTTGACCACTGCATAATATGCTCTTTTGGTGCTTTTATCCACAAAGCAAAATCGGCAGGATGACGTTTTTCTCCGTCTACCTCCACTCTTGCTCCTGCTTTTTTAGCGTTGACATCCATGCCAAGTTGCCCATATCCACCAAACTTCGATATGTCAAAATAAATACCCTTACTTGTCTCATAGGCATAACCTTTATCTTGCAGTCCTTTGACAAAAGCAATAATATCATCTATCACACTTGTGGCAGGAACTATATGCTCTGGTAGGTCAATATTGAGAGATTTGACATCTTTCATAAATATTTCAGTATAAAACTTTGCAATTTCCCATGGAGATTTATGTTCCCTTTGGCTTGCAACCAACATTTTATCCTCACCCTCGTCAGCATCAGAGGTTAGATGTCCGACATCAGTTATATTCATAACTCCGTCTATCTTATAACCATTGTATTTAAGTGTCCTACGAATATTATCCATAAACAGATAGGCTCGCATATTGCCTATATGCGGGTAACTATATACCGTTGGTCCACATGAATACATTTTTACAACTTTGTCATGTGGGACAAACTCTTCTTTTCTTCTTGTGAGTGAATTAAAAAATCTAAGCATAAACAATCTCCCTTTCTATTTAGATATTATTGTATCTTTAATATTTATATATGAGTATTAAATTAATTTGTATTAATGATTATATTGTTTAATTGTTCCTATTTTCGAGTATATAAAAATATTTTTCAAAAAATCATTTAGTATCTTAATTCAATTTATTATACAATTGTTTTAAATAACCTCTTTAATAATACAAAAAGTGCCTAAGGCACTATTAAAGGATAAAAGTCTCTTTTTTCGAGCAAGGCAAGTACACCTTGATATGATAAAAGTCTCTTTTTTTACAAACAGGGCAAGTATGTTGCCTTGATAATGTTATTCTAAATTATCTTATTTAAAAATGTGCAAAGGGTGTCTATCGACTTGTCAACTTCCACTGTCGTATTGCCTAGTGCCCTCTTCATACCGCTAAGGAATTGGTCAAGTTCCTTTTGTCCCTTTTCGGTAAGACAGACAAGCCTACATCTTCTGTCAATGTTAGACTTCTTAACCTCAATTGCCCCCTCCTCAACAAGTGAGGTGGTCATAAGTGTAAAGTTTGCCTTTTTTATGCCGAGTTTATCTATAATCATTCCTACTGGAAGATTTTGGTAAACCGAGCAAAAGAAAAGTATTTTTATACGTAAAATTCCACCTTTTTGGTGGTTTTTCATTAAATTTTCAAGCAACGCTTCAATTTCAATAAGTTTTTCAATCTCTTTCATATTTTCATCTCTCGTTTTTAGTATATAAAAAAAAATTCTTAAATGCAAGCGTTTTTTAGTTGATTTTCATTTTATTTAATATTAAAATATAACTATGCAAATTGAAGGTCCTATTGAAGATATTATTTTTAGAAATGAACAAAATGGTTACACGGTTTTTATCATTGATTTTAACTCAACCCCTGTAACATGTGTTGGCAAACTTGTCAGCGTAAACATAGGAGAAAACCTTTCCCTTGACGGAGACTATGTAAACAACAATAAGTATGGCACTCAGTTCGCCTTTGCAAGTTATGAGGTTACACTGCCAAAAACCCTTGCTGGAATTGAGAAATATCTTGCCTCTGGCCTTATTAAAGGGGTAGGACCTATAACCGCTCGAAATATTGTAAAGCATTTTAAAGAGCAGACCTTTGACATTATTGAGATGAGCCCCTCCTCTCTTGCCGAGGTTAAAAATATCTCGCTAAAAAAGGCACTCGACATAGGAGACAAATTTAAAGAACTTAAAAAAGTTCAAAACACAGTTATGTTTTTGCAAAAGTACAATATATCCACAAACATGGCACTCAAAATCTATGAGGTGTATGGCTCAAAGACTATTGACACCGTCAAAAATAACCCCTACCGCATGGTTGAAGACATAGAGGGAATTGGCTTTTTGACCGCCGACAAAATTGCAAAGTCAATAGGTATCCCATTTGACAGCGAGTACAGGGTGCGTGCTGGCATTTTACATACTCTCAATAACTCCGTCGAAAAAACAGGCAATACCTATATGCCAAAGAATTTGCTTTTGTCTCAGGCTGAGACTATCCTTGAAATAGAACAGTCATCGCACTCAGACCTATTTGAAAACGCACTGCAAAGTTTGACGCTTGACAAGACCGTCATGCTTATGTTCAAGGACTCTCACGAGATTGTAGTGCCATCTAAATACTATTTCTATGAGAGTTCGGTTGCTCAAAAACTAGCCCTTTTAAATCACTCACAAATCATAGAAAAGCAGGATGTGGATGACGAAATTGCCTTTTTTGAGCAAAGGAACAACATTGTTTTCCATGAAGAGCAGAAAAACGCTATCAGAAGTTCTATAAACAGCGGTGTCTCGGTTATTACAGGAGGCCCAGGAACAGGAAAAACTACAATCATTAAGTGCATAATCGAGATTGTCAAACAACTTAAACAAAGGTTTATGTTGCTTGCTCCAACAGGCAGGGCTTCAAAACGTATGTCCGACTCGACAGGCGAAGAGGCAAAAACTATACACCGTGCTCTTGAAGTGGCACAGGGCGACCTTGCTCATCTTAGCCGATTTGTATACAATGAGAACAACCCTTTTAAAACTGACGTTGTAATAGTCGACGAGGTCTCTATGGTTGACGTATCTTTAATGAGTTATCTTTGTAAAGCACTCCCCCGAGATTGCAAACTTATACTTGTTGGCGACAAAGACCAATTGCCTAGCGTTGGGGCTGGAAATGTTCTTGACGATATCATTAAAAGTGGCAAGATAAAGATATCCATGCTAACTAAAATTTATAGGCAAAGTGATAACAGTCTTATTATCACAAACGCCCACCTTATCAACTCTGGCAAAATGCCTCTCATTGACAACTCATCAAAGGATTTCTTCTTCGAGGAGAAAAGCGAACTTGACAGCATAAAAAACTCTATTGTTGACATGGTGGTAAAACGCCTACCAAAATTTACAGGGCTTGATAGTTATCAAATTCAAGTCCTTGCACCTCTTAAAGCAGGCGTATGCGGAATTGACAACTTAAACAAAAACTTGCAAGCAAGCCTCAATCCACCTGCTATCTCTAAAATGGAAATTATGGTAGGAAATACTATCTTTCGAGTTGGCGACAAGGTCATGCAGACCGCAAATAACTACAACCTCGTCTGGAAAAGAATAAATGGTTTCATTGAAGAAGAGGGCGAAGGCGTTTTCAATGGCGATATAGGCACTATTGAACTTATTGACTATCAGACAGGAGAAGTTGTGGTAAACTTTGAGGACGGCAGACGCTGTCTATACCCTAGAACTGAGATAAATCAACTCTCCCTCGCCTATGCAATAACCATACATAAAAGTCAGGGCTCTGAGTTTGATGTGGTAATTTTGCCTGCAATTGCTGGACCTAGCATGATTCTTACTAGAAATTTGATATATACCGCTGTAACTCGTGCTAAAAAAATGGTTGTGATTGTCGGCGAAAAGAAAAACTTGAAAAGAATGGTATCAAACAACTACACCGTGCAACGCTTCACCCTACTTAAAGACCTGCTAGTCAGTGCAGATAAAAAGGTAAGCGAACTGTTTGACTAAGATGATATTTTAAAGGTCTTACTAAATAATAAAGAGGCTTGCCAAATCAAAACATATTTTTGTTTTTTGCTTTTAGAAAGTCGTTTTTTCTAGTTAAATAATATGTTTTAGTTATATATCTATAACTAAAATCTAGTTTATACAAAATATTGTCAAATTATAATTTTTGCGAGGAAATATGAAAGTAAAATTTAAAGAGATTGCAGACAAAGTGCTTGATGTTATCTTTCCTGTCGATATAAAATGTTTGCTATGCGGAAAGGAACTTAAAAATAATGATATTTTTTGTTCTGACTGCCTTGATAGTGATATTTTTAATGAGGGTACAAGGTGCATTTATTGTGATGCTATGATAAAAGAGGGCAACCTTGTATGTAATTTCTGTCGTGAAAAACACCACATATTTGAAAAGTGCTTTTGTCCACTAAATTATAATGGAAGCGTACGAAAGGCTATTTTAAGTTTTAAAGAAGACAATGCCAGGTATCTAGCAAAACCTTTTGCTAAACTTATCTGCCAAAGGCTTGAACAAGAGAATTTGCAAATAGACTTTATTGTGCCTGTTCCCTCTCACATAAGTTCAATCAAGAAAAGAGGCTATAACCCTGCCTATCTTTTGGCGGAAGAGGTCTCAAAGATAACAAATATTCCGCTATATGAGGCTCTTATCAAAAATGCTAAGACGCCAAATCAAAAGTTTTTAGACTATGAGGAAAGATTTTTAAATATACAATATACTATGAAAGTTGTTGGAAACAATATAAAGGGAAAAAGTGTATTGATTATTGATGATGTGATAACTACTTGTGCAACAGTTGATGCCTGTGCCACCCTTTTGTCAAACGCAAAACACATCTATGCATGTGCTGTTGCTAGAACTAATTTAATTTAAAAAGCAAATCGATTGATTTTTTTTGAAAAAACGCTTGACAACGCTGATATTATTTTATATAATGTGAAAGTATTCAAAGTAACTCTGTGATAAGGCCTCATGGTCAATCGGTTAAGACATCGCCCTTTCACGGCGGAGTGAGGGGTTCGACTCCCCTTGAGGCTACCACAGGGAAAAAAACTGCGCTTCTGCCTAGTTTCGTGCAAACCCTTAGGGGTTCCCCACAAATTGTTAAATTTGTGGGGTAAAGGAGCAAACGAGTGATACTGTGAATTATCGAAAGATAATCACAAAAACGTAGTTTGCGACGTGGCGGTGGCGCTTGTTTTTTCTCTCTCGCACCAAACGTAAATTCACAAAAAGGGCTCCCATAAAATTATCAAATTTTATGGGATAAGAAATAAATGAGCGAAACCGTGAATTATCGCAAGATAATCACATGAGCGTAGTTTATTTCGTTTTAGTGCGACTTTTCCTATAAGGATGGCTTATACTGCGCTTTGCAGTTTTTTTTTATTTCAACTTGAGGCTACCACAGGGAAATCAGTCGAACACAACTTTTGGTATAGCAAAATACAAAGGCAATTTGTTCGGTTTGATTATATTAAAATAAGGCAGTTTAACACTGTCTTATTTTGTTTAGTTTTTACTTTAATAATTTTGCTTTGTACTCTTTGAAGATTCTTACATTATAAAAAACAGTTTAAACATTGCGTCTAAACTGCCTTTCTTATTCGGACTCCCGTCCCTCTATTACCTCTCGCTCTAAGGTCTTTATCTCTAAAAACTGTTCTATCGTCTTATCTGTATCCATTCCTAAAAGCATTTCTAACATCTGTCTATAATTTAATTCCGCATTTTGCGACATATACTTTTTAAAGGTCTTTAAAACACCCTCTCTATCATTTAAATACCTATCATATAGCACAGTAGATACTACCCCTCCTATTACATATCTCTCTTTATATTCATATTCGCCTCTGCCCATTTGTTTTAATCTTTCAAATAACACATCTCTATTTCTATCATGTGCAATCATCTGTTCAAGTTCCTTTTCACTCTCTTTTGTCAAAGGTAAAAAGCCTACTATATTTAATATATCGTTACGCTGAAAGCAGTAGTCTATTTGCCGTACTAATGTATTATTCATGCAAACAAAGAGATCGACATATTCCTTATGGGATATGATTTTGTTTTCATAGAGGTAACAAATAAACACCTTTTCTATAAACAGCGATTCCACCTCGCCTATTGTAAGGTCAATTGCACGTTTATTTTCCTTCATCCTTTGAGATATTGCATGGCATAACTCATGAACGACAGCAAGAAGCCCTGCAAGGTCATTTGTAGGGTTTAAGACTATCTGTCCCAGCCCATCATTACAAGAATTTTCTTTGCCTCGATTGTTTATTGACGGCTCACTCATTATCACTTTGGTGTTCTCATTTCCCAGAACTTCTTTTAGGTCTTGATACAAATTAATTCCTAGCGAGTCATAAAACCTAAAACAGATAAGTAGCATATCTTCAAGGCTATATTTTTTCCTTTCAAGTTTTATATTTTGCTGAATTACAGTATTCTTTATCTCTCTTAACTTATCCCTATAAATGTTTATTGCATAGTTTATAATGAAAGCATATTTAGTTAAATATATGTTGTTAAACTTTTCTATTTTCTCCTTATTTAAAACACTAAACATATTTATCCTCTCTGAATATTTTATCACGAGGGTTTGTCTTTGTCAATATCTTTTTTGCAAACGCTTAGCATTGTCTGTTTGATACCTTCACTCTTCGCCACACTGTTTTGCCTAAATTGTTCTTCCGCCACCCTTTCTCCCCTATCCAAACTCATTTGCACTTTAAGTACATCCGCCCTCTTGATAGAAAAGCGTGAAAAAGTCATGATGGCAAGGGAGAGAAATATACTGCAACCAAAGAAAACTATAAGCCCTAGTCCATTTTGCACACTCATAGCCTGAACAGGCATGGCAGAGTCAAATTTTATCAAATCTAAAAGGAAGCCTATTATCAAAAGTGCGACCGAGTTTGCCAGGTTATAGGTAAAGGTAAAGTAACCTGTATATGAGCCAGCGTTATTTTTCCCTGTCTTAAATATTTCAAGTGTTACACAATCGGCATACATGGAGAAAGGCAGTGAGTACATAGCACCTGCACCTATTCCGCACAAGATAAGGCAGGGCACTGCTATGATAAACATTATCTCGGTAGGAATAAACTCACGGAAAAGAAAGGTTATAACCGTCAAAAAGACGCCAAAGACGATAGTTGAAAGGGATATTATTAGCGAGCGTTTCTTATCTAGCCTCTTTGAAAGATATACCCAAAGCGGTTGGCTGATTATCGCTCCCCCAAAGAGAGAAATCAGCACAATAGATATTTGCGAACTTGAAAAATGGTAACAATAGGTAAACAGGTGCATGCCTACCGAGGTCAAAAAGGCTGAGGCGATAGTGGCAAAAGAGTAACCGAGTATAACCGCCCTAAAATCTTTCTTTTTTAGCACGTTAAAATAGCCAGAAAGCAGACTTGAAAGGCTGAACTTCTCCTTTGTCATTTCCATGCTGTAAATCTTGTATTTGTGAACATGTTTTAAAGAGGTAAATATTGTAATAAGCCCAAAGATTATCAAGAGGGATGAGTTTATGCAGGCAATTTTAATATATCCCTCTTGCGTGTAAGACTGCTGGATATTTATTGAAATAGAACTCATAAAAAAGTACATAAGCACGCTTGGAAGTATCATGCCGATTATATTAAAAGCGGTCTTAAAGCCTTGAACCTTTGATTGCTCGTTATAGTCTGGTGCTATATCTATGGCAAGGGCTGAGTATGGCGTTCCAAAACAGGTATTTGCTGTCTCTATGGCAAGCATGCCGATAAGAAGCCAAAAAAACTTGCCTATCTCCGACAGTCCTGCTGGCATTGACCAAATGCATATATTCAGAAAGGCAATCACGAATATACCAAAAAACATAAAGCCTAATCGCTTGCCAAAAAACTTGTTTTTTGTATTGTCAGAAAGATAGCCAACAAGTGGATCGCTGACGCCGTCCCAAAGGGATGAGAGTGCTATTGCAATTCCTACCAGCGAGCCTGAAATTCCCATAACTGCGGTGGCAAAAAACATGATAAAACTGTTTAATGTCTGAGACATTGAACTATATCCAAGTCCACCTATTCCATAGCCAAGTTTTGTTCTAAAATTTAGTTTTGTTTTCACTAAATTAAATTTATGACAAGCCTTTGTCAATTATCACGAATTTTTAAAAATATTTTTTATATGTTATTGTAAAAATCATCCTGGCCAAATATCTTTATTATCAAGATATCTTTATTATCAAGTCTTTTTTCTGCGATTATTTTTATAAAAAAGTGAACCTCATAAAAAGCATCTACTTTTATGGTTCACTTCAAATTTTATTTATCGTATTTTTTGCGTCTTTTATGATAAATATGATAAAGAAACTTTTTTAAAAAATTACTAAATATCGAAATTGCTAAATAAATCTATTCTTCGCTTTGGTCGTCATCTGTAAACTCGGCAAGTTCATCAACCTTAGGATAGAGAAGTTTTTCGGCTATTTCAAACCTTGTCAAATTGTAAGGAGCAATCTCGCACACCTTTTTATCTATCATAGATAGTAGTTCATCACTTTCCTTGCATGGCTGGGTTGGAAGCCTAAGGGTTAGCCCATCACGGTCAACCTTTTTCCCTGTCGCCAAATCTTTATAGGTCGCCTTTTCAAAGAAAAGATGTGCCCTATATCCTGTGCCACAAATCATCAAATATTTGGTATTTTCTATGTCTACCTCGATAATAGGTTCGGTTTTTTTAACGACATCGTCAATATCAATGGTAAATTTCATGGTAAACGAGTTGGAAATAACCTGAGATATTTGCATTGAGAAATCTTTTGCCTCTTCGTTGTCATAAACACGGCCTAAAATATATGTTTTGGTAGGTCTTTTTAGGTCGCCAACTAGCAGGCTTATCTTCTTAACCCTAAGGTATCGCTTATCATTTTCTTTCATGATAGAGATTATGACGCCAGCCTCTGTCAATGTTTTTTCTGGCACGTCATAAATTACCTCTTTTGTGTTAGATTTACCCTGTGAGGTTATCCTATAAAATTTTAGGTTTTCGACAAATTTAGCAAGTATATCCTTTCTCTCGCTAAACCCTAAAATAACATAATGACATTCTCTATAATTTTCAAATTCAGTTTTATTTTCCAAGACTTTCCCCTTGCAATTAACTATATAATACAACATATTAGCAAAAAAAATCAAACATTTTCAATCAATTTTAGCAAGTATTGATAATTTATGGCTTTTTGAGTGGAATTTAAAAATTCTATTAAATAAAATTTGTATGTTTTAAATTTATACTTTTGTCAAAAATTATATATGTTTTATCTTAAATTTTGTAATTTTTAGTCCATGCTAAAAATATTTAAAGGAGTTGTTATGCTTTTTAAAGATTCGGTAACAAAAGAGAATGTTGCGAAAGGTTTTGCAGGGCTTTGTCAAGACCATGCTAGATACATCTTTATTTCAAAGAGTGCTATAAGTGAGGGATATTTTTATATCGGCGAAAAATTGAAAGAAATCGCCAAGAACAAACTCGCTCACGCCTCGGCGCTTTATTCTATCATGCTTAAAGAGATAAAGAGAAAGGATAGCGTTAATATTGAGGCTGGCTACCCTTTTGAAAATCATATGTTAAAGACCTCTCTTCTCGATTCGGCGGAGATTGAGACTTATCAGGCTGATAATGTCTACCCTCATTTTGCAAAGATTGCTTCGGATGAGGGCTTTAAGGATATAGCCGAAAAATTTACCCTCATCAGTAAAATTGGTGAGGAAAACGCAAGATTTCTCCATGCCCTTGCTTTAAAGTTTGACAGCCACAGCCTCTATCAATCGAAAGAAAAGGTTACCTATAAATGTTCAAACTGCGGTCATCGTCATATCTCAACTAAGGCATGGGACAACTGCCCTCTTTGCAATTATCCACAAGGATATGTTGAAATTCCTATTGATAAAGATTGAATATTAACAATTTTTTCCTTATTTTGCCAAGCACTTTGATTGAAAAATGATTAAAAAATTAAAAAAAACAAAAAACTGTAAATAAGATTTTTTTTAGAAAACTGTAAATAATAAAATTTTAAAGATTTTTTCATAAAAAAAGCCATAGAAATAATCATTCTATGGTCTTTTATATTATATGCTAATAAAATTTTATCATCACATAGTCTATAATATCGGAAGTTGTCGTCAAGCAGGGCGAAGCCATATTTGACAGCAACTGATGGTTTTACATACTATGTGATGAACACAATTTATTGTGTTTTTGCGTTTAGCAAAATTAAAACTTAACTTGTTTAAGTTTTAACATCACTTAGTTTATAATATCGGAAGTCGAACTTGCTTGCAAGAGTGAGACTGATGGTTTTACATACTATGTGATGAGTGCTAATAGCACATAAATTCGCAAGAATTTAATAAAATTTTGCGTTAGTAAAATTTTATCATCACATAGTCTATAATATTATTCTTTTCCAGATACCAAGTTTTTGAAACTTTGTCCAAACTTGAAAGATGGTGTAACACCTGCTGGTATCATGATTTTTTCTTTTGTCTTTGGATTGATACCTTGTTTTGCCTCTTTCTTTTTAAGTTCAAAAGTGCCAAAACCGTCAATTGAGATTTTCTCTCCTGTCTTTAAAGTGTCTGCCACTGTTGCTGCGAATGCCTCAAAAGCAATACCTGCATCTTTTTGTGTGAAATTTGCTTTGTCAGCAAGTGCTTTGATAAATTGTTTTTTGTTCATTAAGTCATATCTCCTTTTATTTTATTGGTTTAAAACCTTGACTATATTATAGCATACATTCTTTTTATTTACAAACGATTTTAGCCTAAACTATAAAATAATTTACAATTTCCTGCCAAATCAATGCTAGGTAGTCATAAACTACGTCCAGCCAGCCAAAAATGTCATTTCTTAGACTATAACCATTGTGAGCAATTCGTACAACCTTTCCCACCACTTTATCATGGTCGCAAGTGCCTGTCTGTCTGCTATCTCGACTTGCCACTCTGTTGTCTCCCATATAAAACACTTGGTCTAACTCGTTCTCAACATTATCACTGCCGACGGTGTAAAACTCGACATCAAAACTTTGACTTTCTCCGTTTACCTCGACTATAATACGGTGAGTTGTCGTACTGTTTTCTTGCAAGAAATATTCAAAAAAATCTTCTTCATATCTCACTCGCCCTGTCGACGACGCACAAGTCTGCGTCCACTCCTCATAACTTAAAATATAGTCCTCATATATTATATAGTCGTCATCTTGTCCTGTATAGACAATCTCGCCGACATTATCTCCACTTTTTATCCTTACTAGTCGGAGTTCATATTGCCCATTTTCTCCCACTGGCAAAGCGACAATACTTATTTGGTCGCCCTCAAATGCAAGCGCTCGCTTGATCACGGTGTAGTCGTTTGTTTTTTCCTCTTCTGAGCGGTCGACGATTATAATATCGCCATAGTCAATATCTTGTGTAAGTTCAACATAAACACAGTCTTGATATCTTCCGTCATCAGTTGCAATAGGGCTTGGATTTAGCGTTGGTTGCATAGACACATCTTCCACAATGATATACTGATATTTTGCATTGAAAACTATATTAATACAGAGCATAACTGCACAAAAAACAAAGGCTATAAATATAAAAAGGACAAATGTTTTTCGTCTTATTTTAACATACGGATATTCCTTATAGCCTACTCTAATATCGTCATTATCTAAATATGGTCTTTTATATTGCTCCAATGCTCCTCCCTAACTAATTTATAATAGCAACTTTGTCGTTAATAGTCAAATTTAATTGAGATAAAATGGAAAATTTTAAATGAAAATAGCAAAAATTTAGTCGAATTTTAAAATTATATCAAAAAAAGAGGGTCTTACCCTCAAATCTTTTCAGTATTTAACTAAAATTCCTAGCCTATTTTTCCACTCTTTTCGAGAATTTACAGCCACAATAGTTTTGCCGATATAGATTGTATTTCTTTGAAAACTCTATACTCTTTTTGTATCCGTCCTGCTTTTTGTAGTTACCCTCTAAGAACTCAACTCCCTCCTCTTTTTCAACTACATGTCCCATTGCATTGATGACAGTGGAGTTCTTGTGCGGACTTACTGTTAAAGTTGTGCCAAATAGGTCAAAGCCCAGTTCCTTTGCTTTCTTTGCGGTTTTAGTCAGTCTTAATTTAAAGCATACAGGACATCTTGCTCCGCCCTCTTTCTCATTTTCAAGCCCCTTGACCTTGCACAAAAACTCGTCAGGATTGTATCCGTCCTCAATTACAGGTACTTTTACTATATCACAATAACGTTTCTGCTCAGCAAGTCTATGGTTATACTCCTCGTCTGTATCAATATTCGGGTTATAATAATATATGGTTATATCATAGTCGTTCTTTAAAAAATCAATCACCTGCGTGCTACATGGTCCGCAACATGAGTGAAGAAGAAGTCTTTTCATTATTCCACCGTCCTTAATATTTTGACAAGGTCGGCAAAAATCGGCTCCTCTTTAAGAAGTTTTTTAATGTCGTTATCAAAAGTCTTTAAAGTTATCATAAAACAGCCTAAGCAGTCGCCACAGTTTACAAATACCTGCATAATGAAGATAAGTTTATCGTGGTAGCCCTTTATAACAAAGGTTGGAAAGACAAACTCGCCAATTTTTAGGTTAAAGTTGCCTGCAAGTTCAAACTTGTCAGTCAGTTTTTTGTAACTCTCGGTTAGGCTAGTGTAACTCTCTATAAATTCGTCAGGGTCTCTGTGCAACTCAAAAAAAGAGATAACCTTTCCGTCATCTGATAGATAATTCTCTCTATTGTAAAATCCCTGCCCATTTGCTAGGTGGTATTTATCTTTTGTCAAGTGATAGCCCTCAGGCAACTCAAAAGACATCTCGTTTAATGTGTCAATAACTCGTCTCATAACTGTATCCGACTATATTATGACATAATCGCTTTAAAAAGTCAACATCTTTTGCTCTCTAATATTCAAATAAGAGCAAACATATCTCCTCTTTTTCCTCTTATTTTTGGCAAATAGCCTATCTAACGCACCCTCCATAAAACATATTTTTAAGGACTATTTTCTTTAAAAAATAGCCTTACTACACTCGCTCTTGAAGTGCATACATCATCATATCATTTATGCTTCCGTCGGTCAAATAGTAAACAAGTATCTTGCCATCACGTTTATAGGAGACTATATTTTGGTCTTTCAACTGCTTTAACTGATGAGATATGGTAGTCTGATTTATATTTAATAGGTTTGACAGGTCATTTACGCACATATTTTGCATAGCAAGGCAGGTTAAAATCTTTATCCTTGTCGAGTCTGAAAAGTTTTGAAAATAGTCGGCAAGTTTGGATATATCACTCTCCCCAGGCAAGAGCGAAAGTATCTCCTGCTTATTTCGCTCTGATAGTAGTAAAAATCTATTTTGCATATTCTCTCTCCTTTATGAACATTTTTTATTAACTTATCATAAATAATCATGTATTCTTGCATATATTATCGCATAGATAGAGGACAAAGCAAAATAGAAAAACAGTCTATTTTGTCGAGATGTAAAGATTTTTGTTGTTAAGGGGGATTTATGATAACATCTCAAAATATCTTGTTTGTGCTTTTGCTCTCGGTTATAGCAAACGCAACCGACACAAACTTAAACACAAATACAAACTTTTTACTTTTGCTACTTTTAGCACTAAGCGGACAAAATAACTATCCAAATTATAGCGGTTGCCACCAAAACACCTGCCCAGGACAAAATTTTAACACCTTTGGCACTTTCTTCTAAGATAGGTAAGTCTATTTTTTACTTTTGCAATAGCACTTTTATAAATGTTTTTATTTAATTGCATTGATATAACACCTATCTATATCATTTTTAAATGTCCTTAAATAAATTTTTAAGGATATTTTTTTATTATCAATTTAATTTCTTAAAATTTAATAAAATTTATAATAAAATTTAAAATTTGCTCCAAAATATAATATGATTATTAAAAAATTAAAAAAAATAAAAAAATTGTTAAAATTTGTTTTGAGATATGATTTTTTTATGCTATTATAGTCTTGTAAATTCAATAAGGAAATTCAAAAGGAGGGTGAAATGTATTCTTTAATAAATTATGCTGATAGTTGGACTGATTTTATTGATAACATGAAAGGAATAGAGGGACAAAGAGACTTGTTGACTAGTGTGTTCAGTATTATCTCTATTGTACTTTGGGTAGTTCTTGCCATCGTTGGTGCAATCGGTTCAATCTATGCAATCTACCTCGGCGTTCAACTTGCAAGGGCTGATGAACAAGGGAAACGTGATGATGCTAAGAAACACCTTATCACAACATGTATTGCCGTTGGTGTAACTGCTGCATTGATTTTAGTGTTTAACGTTTTCTTGCCTATGCTTTTAGATGCATTTGGTGTTGGTCAGTCTGTAACAAGTGGTGGAGGCGGTCTTGAAGGCGAAGAAGGTGAACAGCCTGGCGGACAATCCATGATTACACTTTTCAGCAACTTTGCAAACATGATTAAATGCAGATTATAACCCTTACTTTCGTATAAATTTCGTATAAATAAAGGCTCGCAGATTGCGAGTCTTTTTTTATGTCTCTCAGACTTTTTTATGTTGGGGTTGCAAGATTTTTGCATCTCGGAGGCTTTTTTGTTAGGTTTGTGTTTTATGTTGAGTTTGCGAGTTTTTATTGAGATTGTGAGTATTTTTATGTCTTGCAGACTGCGAGTCTTTTTTATGTCTCGGAAACTTTTTTATGCTAGGTTTTTATAAAATCAATTTTTATTATTGATACTAGGCAAGGCAAAACCATATTTGATAGCAACATAATTATTCCTGCTTTGTGATGAGGCAATTTATTGCGTTTTTTGCGTCAGCAAAAATTAAAATTTAAACGAGTTTAAATTTTAACATCACAAAGCATATTTTACTTTAAAAATCAATATTTGCAAAATATTTTTATTTTTCTTTTTAATAACTTTAATTTTCTTGCAAAAATCAAAAAAATGTGTTAATCTATTGTTGAAAGTCGTTATATTTATTTCTAGGAGTAAAAATGCAAGCATTTTTATCATTGTTGAATTATTATTATACAGGTACGCAACTGTCATGGCTAAATGATGTCTATGAGGTTTTGCCACCTATCCTTTATACTATTCTTGCTGTGGTTGGTGGTGCTGGAAGCGTTTATGCCATTGTCCTAGGCGTAAATCTTGCAAAAAGCGAAAGTGATGACAAACGTAAGGCTGCCGCATCTAGAATGAAAAACACCATTATCGGCGTGGTGGTACTACTTGTCCTTGTCTTATTTATTACGCTTGCAATACCAGAGATTTTAAAGGCAGTTTATCCTGACAACGTCCACCCTGATGACTATGTGGAAGAAAATTTGAACAGTGCCAAGTTATTGTTAAATTTTATCAAGGTAAAACTAACCTAGCGTAAGCAAGTTAAATAAATTTTTACTGCATTTCAAATTAAAACATAAAATACGATGTTTTTAGCATTAAACATTTCAAATAATCTTGTCAACATTATATTGATTTAATCATAAAAAACTTGTGTAAGGAGTTTCTATGCGCAAGTTTTTTTGTTTTTATAATGGGCTAACCGAAAAATTTGAACTAAGTTACAACAGAAACATGTCTTTTCCCCGCATCAACGTGCTCGCTGAAAACACCCTATTGCCAGAGATTAAAAACCTCTTGCAACAGATATACGATAATCTATCATTGCTCAAAAGTATAATTTCAAATGAAGAGCAATTAAAAATTCTTGACCAGAGCGAGTTATATCTATCAAACCTCTTTTACTCTCTCTTTGCCTCTCCCCTAGAACTAAACGCTCCGCAAAACAGTCAACTGACCGCTAAAAATATACTTGTTGATACCATTTCTCTGACCTCTTGTCTTATCGAAAAAATCAATATACCAGAGTACAACCGTCTTGCCACCTTGCTACAAAACAATTTTCAAGCATTGTTGAACATACAAGGATAGCGAAAAAAAGATTTTCAAGGATAGTCGAAATTTTAAATATTCATTTATTCAAGAATAGCCAAAATATACATTTTAAAACAAGCAAAATTTAAATTCTCATATTTATTCAGTAATACTTTCACTAACAAACTTTGCAATAAAGACAATGTTAAATGGAACAAAAAAGCATAGACATTGATTATCAAATTTGCTATGCTTTAAATTCTATATGCGTTCATCCTCTTTTTCTATTTCATTTATTCTTTCAATTACCGATCCATAGAAACCGATATTGAAAGCGGACATTGTCCTTTGGTCATCAACATATTTCGAAAAAAGACTTAAAACGATATTATTTAAACTTTTCTCGGCTGGCGACTTACTGTCAAACTTTTGCAATAATATAATAAAATCATCTACAAAATTCTCATTATTCTGCAACGGATGCTTTTCTATAAAGCGAGCAATATTATCAATATCCTCGATTGTGCAATCACTTAACTCGCTCAGCCATTCAAGTTTTTGTTCCCTATTTTTCTCAAAGACCTTTTTCCTATTTTTATAGATAGGTTCACCTATCATTTCCTCACTTTTTTTGCTCTTCTTATAAACGTCAAGCACCTTATTATAGTATGTCAAGGCTATATCGCATTTCTGATATAACTGAGCCTCTTTGTTATATAAATCTTCAAAAAACTCTTTGCTGTCCATAATTACCACCTTTTAATATATCCTCTATTATACTACTTTTATAAAACAATGCAATACTTTTGAATAATTTTTTTCGCAAATACTATCATTTATTTAGTTTTTAACATATTATGTGATGGAGCGATTGCTCTAAGAGAGGTTTATATGACAAACTTTTTTAATAGAAACTGCTGTAATAGACCTTCGCCATGTAGAAACATAATTATCTCTGGTGGCGCTACTGGTGCGACTGGTCCTGCTGGTCCTGTTGGCCCTACTGGTGCTACTGGTATAAGCGTTACTGGACCTACTGGCCCAACTGGTCCTACTGGTCCGACTGGCCCAACTGGTCCAACTGGTCCTACTGGGGCTACTGGGCTTAGCATTACAGGTCCGACAGGTCCTACTGGTGCGACTGGTGCGACAGGTGCAACTGGTGCTACTGGCCCTGCTGGTAATACTTTTAGTGTAGCATCTACAACCACCCTCACTCCTGGAACAGACGCCACTGTTACCACAACACAGGTAGGAGATGCTGTGTCTTTTGCCTTTGGTATACCCGAAGGTGTAACAGGTCCGACTGGTCCGACAGGTCCAACAGGAGCAACTGGACCTACGGGAGCAACAGGTCCTACTGGGGCTAATGGAGCAACTGGTGCTACTGGTCCGACAGGTGCATCTGTAACTGGTGCAACTGGACCTACGGGAGCAACAGGTCCCACGGGAGCAACTGGACCTACTGGTCCAACAGGTGCATCTGTAACTGGGGCAACTGGACCTACGGGAGCAACAGGCCCAACAGGAGCAACTGGACCTACTGGTCCAACAGGGGCATCTGTAACTGGTGCAACTGGACCTACTGGTGCATCTGTAACTGGACCTACTGGACCGACAGGCCCAACAGGAGCAACTGGACCTACTGGTCCAACAGGGGCATCTGTAACTGGTGCTACTGGACCTACGGGTGCGTCTGTAACTGGGGCAACTGGACCTACTGGACCGACAGGCCCAACAGGAGCAACTGGGCCTACTGGTCCAACAGGGGCTACTGGCGGAGGACTCGCTGCATATGGCGGTCTATATAACAACGCAACACAAACGCCAACACTCACGACCGCAAATACTTTTGTTCAACTTGAACTTAACACAACTCTTCCAGAACTAAACGTTACAGGTTCTGGAAACACAGTTACTGTAACTGAGGCTGGCGACTATGAAATATCATACAATATTGACTTAACTGCAACTACTGAACTAACTTTCTCGGCTGAGGCAAGAGCAAATACCACCCCTATTACTCAATCTATTACAACTAGCACTGCAACAACTACTACAACAGGTGGTGGTACGTTTAACGCAACTTTAACATGTTCATGTATAGCAACTCTTTCGGCTTCTGATTCGATTGACCTTGCTTTGACGACAACTGGAACACCTTCTGGTACTACAACTGTTCAAGCAAACGGTAGTTGTATTTTAACTGTTAAAAAACTAAACGACTAATTTTAAGAATTTGGCTATACTAAAAATTTAACAGTTTTGCTTTTGGTTTAAAAGAAAATTTAGTTTTTGCTTTTGAAAATTAAGTTTTAATATTTTAAAGAAGAATGACTATATTTGTCATTCTTTTTTATTGCAATGTGCTTTTTTGTTTATTTACTTAACACTAATCTTTTTACTGCGTTTTTGCTAGACTCCCCCTAATTATCCTGCAAATTTGCCTGCCTTTTCGCACTCCACGTAGTATATATCATCAATTGCTGGCTATGGCTACGCCTACCTGATAACATGATGGCAAAGCACAAGTTTGATTTGCTAACAAAACATTTGAGCCCCTAACAAAATGTTCTACCGTAGCAACCTTCTCGCCCTTGCTGGCATAAGTCTATCACATGAAAACTCAATAAGTCAACAGCACATGACACTTTTTTTAACATTTTCTTTGTTTGAAGAATAAATATTTTTGTAAAGGAGTTTTTATGGCAAACGAAGATTTTTTAATCGGTGCAAATGACGAGCACGGAGTTAATCCTCCTACTGCTGGTAAACGTACACCATACATAGCACAACTAGGTAGGCAAATTTATGAAAATGAGTTCAATCGTGCAACCAAAAACAAGTTTATTGAGGCTTGTATGAGGCAAGATTTTTCTGTATTTGACGTCAAAAGTGAAATGCAGGATGTGTCTATTTCAGAGAGAGTTCGGCGTATAAATTCTATGAACTTAACATTGCTTGTTACCTTTGCCTACAATGCTTATGGCGAGGAGTTCAACTCTGCCTCAGGGGTTGAAACTTTCTACTCGCCACTCAACCCAAATGCAAGTCAAAGTAGAGCACTCGCACAAGACATCTATAACCGTCTCATCGAAGGCACGACTCAAAATGGGCGAGGGGTTAAAACGCTTGATGTGGGAGTTCTTTCCTCAGTCAACTGCACCTCATCTCTGATTGAGGCTGGATTTATGACTAACTTCCGTGAGGCTGGGCTTATGCTAAATCCCCTCTTCGTAACCGAGGTGGGCGAAGAAGCCTGTCATGGCGTTTGCGACTTTTTGGGAGTGCCATTTATCCCTCGTGATAATCTTGACAACTATCCTCTTCTTAGACAGGGCAGTCAAAACAACTTTGTCTATCTGTTGCAGTTTATACTAGCAAATCAATATGGCTATGATTTATCTGTTGATGGTATCTTTGGCAGTCGAACGGCTTCCGCTGTGCGTGATTTTCAAGCAAATAATTCACTCGCTGTCGATGGTCTGGTTGGCAACAATACCTGGAAATACCTTTTAACCTTACCTGAATATCCTCTTCTTCGACAGGGACTACGAGGCTCGTATGTTAGATTTTTACAACAACTGCTTGAAAGCAAGTTCTACCCTGTCGGTACTATTGATGGAATTTTTGGCAATAATACCGCCTCTGCTGTCCGTTCATTTCAATCAGCAAATGGACTCATTGTTGACGGCATAGTCGGACCTAACACCTGGAACGCACTTGCTACAACATAAGAAAATCTAATGACTATCCTCATCTATGAGAATAAAATCTGCTAAAAATTTGAATGTACTTAAAACATCATAGGCTCAAATCAACTACCAAAAATCAATCATAAGAATGGTATTTTCCCTGTAAAATTAATCGGACTTGATTGAACCTTAAATTTGTGCAGTGAAAAATTTCGGTGAAATAAGCAAAGTTATCAAATTTATCAACTTTGATTATTGACTATGCTATCAAATTTCTTTCACAGCGTGATTCATTTTCAGCAAAACTTCTATTTTTCAAGATAGAGGTTTTTGTTTTAGCAACTTCTCTCGCACGCACGTATGATAGATTATTTTTATTCGTCGACAGACAAATATTATTTTCTATTTCTATTTCTATTTCTATTTAGGGTTATCTTTTGGTTATCTCACTTTTTGTTTGGGTTATCTCTTGGTTATCTTGGGTTATCTTGGGTTATCTTTGGGTTATCTTTGGTTATGTCTTGGTTATCTTGGGTTATCTCTTGGTTATCTTCGGTTATCTTTGGGTTATCTTGGGTTATCTTTGGGTTATGTAAGTTTTTAATTGTTTGCAAGGTCTCTTCGTTTATTCACACATGCACGCACACGTGTGTGATAGAATATTTATTTTATTCTTCGACAGACAATTATTTATTCTATTTCTATTTCTATTTCTGTGCAACGAATTATGTCCGAATTATCTTACAATTATCTCGAATTATCTTGAATTATGTCTGAATTATCTTGAATTATGTTGCAATTATCTCGAATTATCTTGAATTATGTTTTATTTATCTTTTATTCCCATTTGGCAAGTAAATATATATCTATATATTGTATGTTGTATTACATACAAGACACTGCATATAGTGAAATCTTTATAAAACATTACAATTAATTTTCTCTTAAATAGGCACGGAGGGAATTTAGGCGAAGTTCAAATTCATAGCGTGTCAGCACAGTCTCGGCTGGGTTTACTTTGCCAATATGATGCAATATGTATTTATCTCCTGTGGCTTCTAAAAACCTCTTGTAAAGTAGGTTCTTGCTTGCTGATAGAAAGAGTTCATCAACAAAAATTTGATATTTCTCACTGTCTCTATCCATCTCTTTGCCCTGCCAATATAGTTTACCCTTTCTAGTCCAATCATCCAAAAGGTTTGCTCCTCTTGTGTGGTAGGCGTCAAGTCCGCTGTAATTTAAAACAAGATTTTGAAGGTGTCTATCTTTGTATTTTATCCCCTGCATTACACCCTCAATGCTTGCCACCTTTTTACCTCGAAAGGTAAAGGAAAGAGGATAGAGATTTGATAGTCCCCTTGACAAACTGTTTTTTAGATTATATCCAATATTTAAAAATCTTTCGCCCTCTGCGTACTTTTTATTTTCATCCTCAACAATCTCGCCATCATAATAAATACAGCCATCTTTTTCGGTTAGTATTTTGTAGTCAAGCGGAAAGTTTTTCCTAAATTTTGTGTATTTTGAAATCTCTTTCTTATTCATAATTATCCTTTTAACCTTTTTTTGATTATTTTTTCTGTCTAATTGATAGAAATTTTAATATGTAAAATTAATCTTTATTCTACCTCTATTTGCTCCACATTTTGCTCCCATTGTTTTCCAGAAATATTATATCATACTTTCATTGCATTTTAAAATGATTTATAAAAATGATTTTTATATTTTTTAGTTATTGTTTACAAAAAGGTTGATAAAAAATTTTTTTTGTGTTAAAATTTAATGGTATTTAAAGGCAATAATTGTATTTAAGAGCATTGTGCAGTACCATGCAAGTTTTATAAATACAAAACCAAGCAAAACAGCATAAAGTAAGTTGCCTTTGAAAGAAAGAAAACATATAACGTTTTTATGGAGACGTACCGAAGTGGTCGTACCGGGACGCACTCGAAATGCGTTTGTCGGGAAACCGGCACGTGAGTTCGAATCTCACCGTCTCCGCCAAGAGAAAAAACTGCGTTTCTGCCTAATCTCACTTGCAGTGAGATGCATGGCAGTAGCACTTGTTTTTTCTCTACTCACGCCAAACGTAAATGCTAACGCATTTAGCGTGTCTTATCTCTATAAGGTTGCTATTTAAAAACTGCATTGTTGCTTATTTTCGCATTTCATGCGAAAAGTTGCGCCTTAACATTTGTTCTCGCTGTGCTCGCACCAAACGTAAATTCACTTTCGTGAATTTAGTGCGACTTTTCCTATAAGGATGGATTAAACTTGTTTTTCTCTACTCACGCCAAACGTAAATTCACACAAAATGGGCGCCCATAAAATTGACAAATTTTATGGGATAAGGAGCAAACAAGTGATATCGCAACAAATTGTGTAAACAATTTTTGCCTGAGCGTAGTTTGCGACGTTTTAGCGTGTCTTATCTCTATAAGGATACTAATAAATCCTGCACTCTTGTTTCTAATCACGCAAAGCATGAGATATGAAACACTTTCGCTTGTTTTCGTCGTTACTCAAGCCAATCGTAAATATTGACGACTTTCTTATAATGATAATGTTTAGAATTTGGAGGATTATATGCGACCACTTAATAAATTAGACGATGTGGAAAAATACAAGCATTATGGAAATCTTACACAGCCATTCCTTTCTAAAAAATTTATATATGATAAAATCATGCTAGACTTAGACCACAAACATAAAAGTAAAGACAGTGAATATTTTTTATTAAGTCTATTCTTATGGATACATCATAATGTAAAATATTCACACGAGCAAGATATACAAAATTTAAAATTTATGCGTTCGGCACAAGAAATTTGGGAGAGCAAAAAAGCAAGTGGTTGCACAGATTTTGCGATTTTATTTGCAACATTTGCTAGGACTCTTGGCATCCCTACAAGTATTTTGTATACTGCCTCAGTGGAGTGGCTCGAAAAGCTCAAAAATGGTGATGAAAGCACTATGCATATTGGACATACTTTTTGTGAATGTTATTTTAACAGCGAATGGATACTTGTAGACCCAACTAGCAAACGCATAGAAAAAAGTTATAACCCAGAGAAGATAAAATTATCTTATCATGTGGTTGGAGAAAATGTTTTCGTGCCGTATTATAGAGGGCTCGATTTAGGAAAAAAACTAAATACAAAAGAGCATAATAAAATGATGGATAATTTGTGCAGTGAAATAAAAATATAATGAGAGGTATTATGAGTAAATTTTGGTCTCAAAAGATTCAATCTACTGAACTTTTGTATTACTCCCGTCAAGAAAAATTCAATGATGAAAATAAAGATTTATGGTTTAAACTTTTAAAAGTTAAGGATGGAATGAAGATACTCGAAGTGGGTTGTGGCGGTGGTCATTTTACAAATATGATTAAAAAATATTACCCTTCTTGCGAGGTCTATGGAATCGATCTTGACAACAATCATATCAAATTTGCTAAAAAAGAGAGTAAAAAACAAAATATTGAAGTGAATTATCAAGTCGCCGATATCAAAGAACTCCCCTTTAATGACAACTCTTTTGATCTCGTATTCTCTCATACTGTCGTTGAACATCTGCCTTTTGATGACTTTATAAAAGAGCAGAAAAGAGTGTTAAAAACAGGTGGCAAACTTGTTATTATGAGGGTCGATATGCATATACATAACGACAGACCTTTTTTGATGTTTGAAAATGAAATAAATGATGTTTATAATAAAATGATATTTAAAGATAGTCAAAAGGTAGGCAAATTTTTGGAAGAACCTGACATAACTATGCAAAGACTTTATAACTATGGCTTTAAAAATATAGGATTTGACTATAACAGAATTTTGTATTACCTCCCTGACCTTGCACCGAATAAAATGACTGCCCTCGCCCAAATTGAGAGAGGTTATTTAAGTAGAATTTACAATGCTCTTTTTGCTACCCAGCGTGCTATAAATGGGGATGATTTAAAAAAACAACTTTTAGACCTATTACAAAAGCAGTATGAAAAAAGGATTGAAATATATAATTCAGGCGAAAAACTATTTGACTTTCAATCATCATATCTCATCACGCTGTCAGCAGAAAAGTAAGTTAGATGGTAGTAAAAAAAATTTTAGAATAGCATATTTTATTATAAAATAATGTTTAAATTGTTATAAAAAAATTTGAAAATGTGATAAAATATATTTGTATTTGATTTCAAAATGAATTTTAAAGGTATGACATGAAAAAATATAAGGTTATTATTGATACTGACCCAGGAGTTGACGACACCGCTTGCCTCGTGTTCGCACTCCACGATAAAAAACTAGATATTAAACTTTTAACTACCGTTGTGGGTAACGTTCGTGTTAAAACAGGTACACGAAATATTTTGCATATCCTCGACAAGTTTAATCTCGACTACCCTGTCGCAATGGGGGCAGAAAAAGCAATGTTTAGAATTAGCCCAACCGCAGAAAATGTTCACCAAAAGGAAGGCATGGGCGGATATATCCCTCCAAAAGAGGTCTCGCATAATCTACTAAAAGAAAATGCAGTTGAGGCAATGTACCGAGTTCTTTCCGAAGGCAAGGGCGACATTATTCCTATCGTGCTTGGCCCTCACACAAACATGGGACTACTATTCACAAGGCACCCTGATATCATCTCAAAAATACCTAAAATTATCTTTATGGGTGGCTCGCCTTATGGTGTGCCAGGATTCCCTGACCACATATCTTTTAACATAAGTTCTGACCCTGAGGCTTTCAAGATTGTACTTGATAGTGGCGTACCTCTTGTCATGGTTCCATCAGATATGGGACGAAGAAAGGCATATCTTACTGAAAACTTTGTCTACCAATTGCGTGATACAAACGACGTTGGTAAATTCCTCTTTCAAATGTACAACAAATATTGGGAGCGAAATTTCCCTGATAAGCGAATTGCCACAAATGATACCTGTGCCTATATATACCTAACACACCCTCACCTATTCAAATGCAAGAAAGTGGAAGTGAGCGTAGACACAAAAGACACTCCTGGTAAAACATTTGTCAAATTCGACAAACATGGGCATGTTCTACTTACCGTTCAAGTAAAACGAGAGAAATTTTTAAAACTTTATGAGAAAAAGTTGAAAGAACTCTCTTATATCAAATTTGATGATTAAAGAAAACAACTTTGTATTTAGATAGAATTAAAACATGATAAATTTTGTAACTTATATAACATAAAAGCAAAGTAAATTTTGTATGTAAATAGATGTGTCAATTTTTATCTTAATTTATCTATTAAAATAAACACAGCAAAATTATTATGGAGTTCACTCCATTTTAGCATGCTGTGTTTCTTTATTATTTTCATATTAATTTTTATAAAAATCAAACTTTTTATTTATTTTTATTATATTTTTTAATTTTTTGTCTAATTTTTTATCAAAATTTATATATTTTTAACGTTTTTTTATTAAAAAATGACTTTTTTTAATCTTTTTTCTGATTTTTTTTATTTATTTTTTATTTTATTGCGTTTTTTATTATTTTTTCGACAGTTTTATAAAAATTATTATTTAAGAATTTGCTAATCAATATTATTTTTTCAAAGTTTAATAAATATTTTTAAGTTTTCTCTTCTAGTTTTTTAAAGAATTTATCGTTATAGACAACTGAGGGATGGTCTTTTTTAAAAGATTTTGCAAGGTTATTATAATATTTTGATTTCTCTATATCTCCTTTTTTATAGTAGCACACGCAGAGTTCTATCGCTGGCAAAAATGTATAACAATCAAGATTTATAAAACCGCCACCTGAGAGATTGGGTTTTAGGTTTAGTGCAAGTTCATACCAAAAAATCGCATCGTCTAGTCTCCTTTTTCTTTCAAAGATTTTAGCAATCTCATAGACTATCTCTCCTCTCGGTATATCATAGGCAAAAGAGCCAAAAAGACAGGTAAGGGAATTGTCTAACTCTCCCTTTCGCTGATAACAACGTGAGAGGTTTAGACAGGCTTCAATATTATTTTCGCTCCACCCTTTTTTACTAGCCAGAAATAATGAAAATTGATGTATTGCCTCATCTATATAATCATTATAATATAGTTCCCTTGCATAATAAAATTGTTGGCGAGGGGTAAATTTGACATTATCATTTATCATCCGTCTATATATGTTCAAATTTCTATCTGTATAGGGCTTATTTTTACGGTTATGATAGATTTTTATATCCTCTCTTTTGGTTACCTTTCCATAGGGCACTATTACTTCATGAATAGGGTCAATAAAACGTAATGAGGGCAGATTTTTAACAATTCGCTCCCTCATATACTCAAAAATAGGCTTCAAATTCTCGTCATATACATTTACATAACTGCACATAACTACTTCGCTGTCGTCCTCGCTAGTTTTCCACTCTGAAATCTTCTTTGCCGAAATACTAGGAACTATGTCATCTCCGTCCAACCAAATTATGTACTCGCTTGTTGCCTTATCAAAAGAGAAATTCCTAGCCTTTGAAAAGTCATAACACCACTCATAGTCATACACCTTATCGGTATATTTTTTTGCTATCTGTTTTGTATTGTCTGTTGAGCCTGTATCTACTATAACTATCTCATCCACAATATCTTTTACAGAGGCAAGACAGTTGTCGAGATTTTCTTCTTCATCTTTTACAATCATACATAACGAAAGAGTCTTCATAATTTCATTATATGTGAAAAATTCATAAATTGACTATACATGAATTTTTAGTTGGCTATAAACTGCTACTCTTTTTTATTGAGACAGGTCTTGCCCTTTTGTTTTAATTTTTATCTTTTTTAAATTTTTAAGGATAAAAATATTAAAATTATGCCGATTTTTATATTTTTTTTGACATTTGAAATAAAAAATTATATTTTTTATGGTTTCTCATTGAAATATACCATTTTATCTCTTATTAAATAATATATTTTACCACTTCTTTAAATAAAATTCTTATTATTGCAAATAAATAATATATACTATATATTTTTAAATATATCTTGTATATTTTGTCAAAATATTTTGTTTTTTGTAGCCTATTGTGTTAAAATCATTATATACAAATTTGAAGAGGTGGTTTATGTCTAACATAAAAAAATTATTTAACACTTTTGTTCTATCTTTCACAGTGGTGGGCATGCTGTTGATGGGTATTTTTATTTTGCCACACAGTCTTTCATCACACGCCGAACCCCCTACCTATCAAGAGGTTGAAAATAGCACTCCTGACTATTTCTCGTCCTCTTCAACTGACACCGCTGGGAATGTCGCAAATGAGATTTTCCTTATGCAAGGTGGAGAGAGCGGTAGTTTTATAAATACTTTAATCGGAGATGGCTTAATTGAAAATACAGGCACTCTTAGCAACCCTGAAAACGACAGCGAATACAACTATGCCTATGTGATTGATGAGGATACCTATTACTATTTCAACTTTCCAAACAACCTCGCTCTTTATTATAATTTGACAAACACCCAATTGCAAGCGGGAGAGGTAGGTCAAAACCTCATGGACAACCAAAGTCTATCAAACTATGTCTACTCTCATGACAACGCTTTCTCGATTACAAGCCTTGGAATAACACCTCAGAGACTTGATATAAATTTCTACCTTGATACAGTAAGCGGAAATGATAGCCCACAATTTAGCGGAAACAATATCATACTTAATCAAGAGGGAATTTACACACTTGTCATCAATGTTAGATATTTCTATACGACTAATGGTGGAATAACCTATGATAGAGGAATTGAGACAGTTTACTACACTTTTATGGTGTTTAACTCTGATACATATTTTAATGATTTAGGTCTGCCAAACCTTAATACCTCGACAAACATTCAAACCTCTTCTCTCTCCTCGACTGATACCTTTTCAACCTATTATTTCTACAACTATTCTTATGCAGGAGATAGCACACTTTACAATTATAGCGACCTTGCTACTATTTCCTATAACCCTAACCTCTATCAAATCACAGTTGACTATGTGGACATAAATGACAATACCTTTACCTCGACGATTGTCTACCAAAATGGAAATGTTACTCAGGTGGATGAAAACGGAGAACAGATAGCCGAAGAGGACTATTTCCTTTGCACAAATTTTGACGGAGAAGACCTTAGTCTTATCTTCCTAGACCTTGGCAGGTATGATATATCTTTGCAATATCTCTATAAGTCTACTACTAGCGGACAGGAGGAAACTTACGAACTTGACCTATCAAATCTAGAAAACTCAAATCTTCAAAATAAAAGTCAAAGGCTTTATATTTATGGCTATCAAGCGGTATATTCCGACTATTCAAATATAGACTCACAGACAAATCAGCCTCAAAATGTAGAACTTAAATCGTACGACCTCGACAACAAAGTATATGAGGAAAGTGCAGATATTACAAGTGCTGTCAATAACTATTTAAAAGAAAACCCAGATATTCTTGATGACAGCGAAAGCGAGACAGATGCTACCACCGTAAATCCTCTAAATTATATAGATTACAAAAATATAAGCGCTCCATTCTCATTCGATAACTTGAAATTGGAGACTATGATACTTGAATATCTAAATAATGGTGATAATGGAGAGCATGTTACACCTGTCTCCACAAATCAAACTCCTATCAAGTTTTTGACTAACGCTAGTGCCGTCGTCAGCGACAGTTTCATCTACTCCCTTGTAGACAATGGAAGCGAGTACTCCTTTTCATACCTTGACAGAAATGGCGATGAGGAGTTTACCTCTGACGAGATAGTCAGAACTAACTTTGAGGGCTTTAACCAAAATGAAGCAGGACTTTACCTCTATGTTATTCAATATAGATATGATAGTTACCTTAGTGAATCTGGTTCTCTTCAAAGTTCTTACTATCACTACCAAATCTTCTTCTTTGAGGTTACCAACACCATCCCTACTGTAACCGTTTATAATGATGACCTTGACGAAGTTTATACTACTGAATATACAAATCAAGGTGTTTATATATTAAACGACTCGCAGAGCAACATATTTGACGCCGATGTGCAAATTCTTCTTTCCGCTTATGACTACCAAAATAGACGATATTTCTTTGAAGCACAAGATATCACAACGCTATCACAGTACAATATGGCGTATAGATATTTTGATTACGCAACCGAAGAAAGTGAAAACTATCTCGAATTTAATGAAAAAATTGGCGGACATTATGGTATTTATATTGGAAATGATAACAATTACGCTAACGCAAGGTTCACCATTCAGATAATCTCTGCTAATACCTCTACCCCATCTACCCGCTCGTTTACTATTGATACCAGCGAGATTAGTGGTATCGAGGCAAGAGGAGTTACATTCTCCTCAAATACAACTTATAGAATTGGGCAAACCTTATCCTCATACAACTCAAATCAACCTCTCGTTTTCTCTTGGAATGAAAAGGCAAGCGGTGCGGTAACTTATGGCTATTTGAAATATATCCCTATTGCAGAAATCAATTATTACTCCTCTCAAACAAGTCAGTCGAGTTTAACTCAACTACTTTCAAGGTGGATAAATGATTATAATGTCCTACCTGTATCTTACAAAATCGACCTTGAAAACTCTTCTGCGTGGACTGAATATAGAAATTCTTACAGTTACACCTCCACTATCGAGTCTACCTATGTTCGTTCAAACTCTGGCTTCTACATACTTGAAATTTATGACGAGGCTGGCAACTCCTCCTTTGAGATATTCTTAATCGATGACACAAGCCCTGTTTTCGTATTGAGAGTTCAACTCAACAGCACTACACGCTCAATTATGCAAAATAATATGAGTATACTTGTGCCTGAGGACAACACCCGTATGTACGTGGAATGGGCTGGCGGTAAAGCAATCTATCTTGACAATGTCGACTCATACAATCAAATTACACCTTACACTTTCACAAGCGACATCAGTAGTGCGAGCGAACTATTACAACAAACACTTAGCAGTTTCTTTGACTATCATGAAAATAGTGATATTTTAAATGTAACAGATATTGGTATTAGTACCTCCCCATCTAATGTGGATACAGGCATTTCTTCATATAATGGTTCTTATCTTGTAATCGACCTTGATGATACCACCTATATTAGAAATACCGACGGAGACTATCTTTCTTATAACGACATAACAAGTTATGAAATTGACTTTATTGATGAGTCCACAAATGAGGCGATTGAGGGCACATACAGAATTCTTCTTAGAGACCTTTCAAATACCATAACGTCTAGCGACGAACAATCTAATTTCTTAAACAATCCTAGCGCCTTTATCTCCTTTAATGTTACCTCTGACGAATCGAGACTTTCTGTCATTCGTGGAGAGGAAGAAATCTTAACCTATGCAGGTTTTGACCAAAATGGAAATCTTTACTACTATGAAGAGGAAGGAGATCGAGTTTACACTCATCTGCCGACTGCTAACATTGACGGAGAGGATGTAGATTTAACTCAGTCAGATTTAACCTATAAATTTTCTTATTACACACCTACTGACGCAGAAGAGACCTTGACTATCTCCTTTATACCTGTCTCTGAAAATGGTTCTAGACTTGACTATGTACTTTTAAGATACTACCCTTATGAAAAGGTAAGTTTAGACATTGACAGCGACCTTGACGGAGTAGATGACCTTACTTATTACTACTATGACATATCTGAGGATTATCAAGATTTGATTTACCTTTACCAGTACTCTCAAAATGAAATCTATGAGGCTGGGCAAGAGGTAACATTCGAACTCGCTCTCGGCTCTGGAAATCTTCCACTTGCTGGCAGATATGAGATAGTTAGACAATATGTTGAAGGAAATGAGACTGGTCAATATGACTATTTTAGACGTACAATAACATTTGACGTTGACGACTATGAACTTATAAGTCCACTTGAAACAGTTACAAATACCAACGGAGACTCCTCTCTCGAAAGCATTGTTGGAGGCGATATTATACTCAGCCTATACAGTGGCGAGGGCAACTCATCTATTCAAATTTCCTATCCAAGTTTCAGCGAAGATGGGCTTAATAGTGGCTCTTTCTACACACAAGAGGAGTTTACAAATGAATTTGAAAACCCTCGTATAAGTATATCTGGCAACAAACTGCCTATGACACTCTATATACCTAAATATAAGTATACTACATACTATGAGTATGATGAGGCAACAAATTCCTACTCGGTAAACTATAACAACAATCTCTCCTACTATGGAAATTCAGAGGTAAGAGAAGAAACAGGCGGATTTTATGTTTACTCACAAGGTGTGGCAATTTCTGGCCCTTATTCTACTTTAAATGAAGCACTTTCTTATCTAAATCAAAATGCCTCAATTGAAGAATATGAAATAAAGGTAAAGGTTGAGGCAAACCTTGGAAATGAAACAAGATATTACTACTCTAATGGCAGTGAAGAAAATGGATACCTTCTGCTTTATGAGGGAAATGCTGACGGAGTGATTTCTGACGCCTCTAACCCTGTAAGATATTTCTACCGACAAGGCAGTTATGTAGTTACCATCTATCAATCGGCAAACGACCCTCAAAATTCTTTCTATTCTTTCTATAAATTTGGCTTTGAGATTATTTCGCAAGAGCCTGAGTTTGACGTTCTTACCGCTGATGGCTACGCACTCGATGAAGTTAGTGATGGCGTTTACTACACTAACTCCAATGAACTTACAATACAATGGGAAGTTCCTACAAGTCAGTTTGAGGCTAAAATCAATGAAGATTTTGACTATATAACAATCAATGGCAGTAGAGCAGTAGACAGAAGCGATATTGTCTCAAATGGAAATACTCGCTCCTTTACAGTTGACTGTTCGAACTTAATTGAAGTCAATGGCTCTTCTCTTCAAATCACCATGGAGTATGAAGGTCATAATGACAGTTACTACAATAGAACCACTAAGACAATCTACTTTGATAGATCCGCACCTCTTGCAAACCTTGAAAATCTTATGACTGACACAGAAAATGCAACAGGGCTATTCTCTGTAAATTATCAGCAAATTTATATGAGATCTTATCAAAATTATCTTGGACAAGATGTAGACATCACCGCCTCAAATCTTAGCGAGGTGGCAAATATGAGTTACTCATACACAATAAATGCAGGCAATTTCAGATATTATAGTTATGTTGTTTCAACCGATTTCTTCTCTGCCCTTGCTAGTAGTCTGTCAAATTCGTCAAGATTTGAAACACAATATATCTATTACCGAGAAGTGCCATCTCTTGACTCCTACTCGCAAGTTGACAGAAATTCCTTCTCTGAGGGATCTTACTATTCTTTGACTACTGCTGGCGTTCAAGATATTCGATGCTCATACTATGAAATTGTTGAACGTGATTACGCTGGCAATATGACAGTCTATCTTGTCTATGTAAATAATTCAACCTATGAAGATGACGAAAATGTGTCCGACCTAGCCCTTGCCTATGAAAATTCTCGTCGTGAAGGAGAGATCTATACAAGCGAAATTTATGATGGATACAATATATACTCAAATGGAGAATTTGAACTTCGTGATGTCAACTATATGTCTGACCCTTGGAGTACCTTCTATGTTCAGATTGCTGGACAAAGTTCGGTAAGATACATGATTTCTCCTTGGCTTGAAGATGGGTATGCGTATAGAATTAGCGTAAGTGCCTCTGAGATAACTTTCACGCAAGTTTCTCTCTCTTCTATATTTGCTAGCGTTGAATCTTCTGCCAGCAAGCACGTACTTACACTAACAGATAGGTTAAATGGCAGAGCGGTTACCACCTATCTCTCAATCATGGATACCGATGATATTGAGGTTACCCCTGTATCCGACCCAAATAGAACCTCTCTTATTGTAAATATCTCAGTTCCAACTGAAAGCCAATATCAAAGTACTACAACCACCTACCTATTCCCTGTAAATATCCAAATCTTTATGTTTGACAGCATAAATGGTTATATTCAAATTATGGAGGCATATCAGTCTCCTTATGGAACATGGAATGCCACTGAGGACTACCAAGAAGCACTTGAAAATATCTCCTTTACACATATTAATAATGGTTCAACCCTTCAAATAAGGATTTACCTTGGTGCTAATGCCTCTCAAAAGATACGCTTTGTGATTGAAGATAACTTTGGCAATACTACTACCAATGTCCAGATTGCAAATGAGTTTATATTTGATGACGTTACAAGCACCTCTAATCTATATACTATAACTGAGAGCAATGGAGATACCACCTACCTTGCAGAAAGCGACCTGACTTTCTCTTACAACATTCTTCTCCACTCAATTATAATCTACGATAGAGAAGGACAGGACGTTACCCTTTCGTTTGACGCTACAACTACTGCAAATAATATCCTATCCTACACTTTTACCCCTACAACAACTAATGTTTGGGATGATTACTACCGAATTGTACTCTCTGACAGCGATACAGGAGAACAACTTGACACCATTCATTTGAGGTTGTATAGTCAACTGCCTTATCTTGCCTATTCGACAAATGAAATAAATAGCGGTGGAATTGTCTTTATTGATAGTTCTCTTAATCCACTTACCAGACTTGACTATGCCCAGTCGCAGATGACTGTTCACTTTAATGGTGTGCCTTATACTGCAATGGGTTATACCGCTACCACATATTCAAGAAACATCCGTGTGAGATTTAGAGATGGTCAAACTCTTAACAGTGAGGGTAGCAGTCATTATCTTGATGGTTATGGATATAGCGTCTATCTCTCTGCCGACAATGGTGCTACTTGGACAAATATCAACTCAAATTTCTCGGCGTCTAGTGGTTATACCGTCAGTGGAACAGGTTCATATCTCTTCCTTGTAATCTATGACACTGATGAGGTGTTCACTGACCTATGCAGAATTTATCAGATTAATATACTCGATTCTTCATCATCTTACTATTACATTACTGTTGATGGAACTCCTATTGAAAGCGGAGATATGGCTTATACCGACGAAAGCGGTAGAGAGTATCATACAAGTTATATAGTAAGTGTTGAATACGCAGACAGAGATAACCGTATGCAGATTGTAGTAAATGAAGAACTTGACGTTGTTCTTAGTCAGCCAACTGTTATAAATACAGGCACAAATGTGGTTGTGGAGACCTATCACTATGAATGTAGCGAGTCAAGTGGCGATTTTGCCATAATCTACATTGGCGAACCTGATAGCATTGTCTCTCTATTTACATACGAGTCCAATAATGGTGATGAAACCCCTATTGAAACAAACAGCACCTCTGTTCTTGTAGTCGATATTGACAACAATAATAATAACAATCAATACGACAGATTAAAACTTAATTTCACATCATACTATGGTATTGAGCAAAACCTTATAAACGTACAAGTTTTAAGATATTTCAATGGCGAGTATGTTGAAATCACACCTCAAATTTATAGAAATGGTAATCAAAGTTACATCTATCTTGATAAGGCAGGTTCATATAGAGTTATGCTTTATGACTCATGCTCCCCTGCTAACATTCAGACGTTCAGAGGTAATAATTACATTGAAATAATTTTCTTGAATACCGTGCCTTTCATTGTTACATATACCGACACAATATCAGGAGAACAGGTTGTTTCCGAGCGTGTTGACAACGCCGTATACAACGGAAATGTTACACTTTCCCTTTATAACTTAGATTATTACAATGGTACAGGCTACCCAAGAATTTCAGTTACAAGAAATGGTTTTGATTATACCAATTTCACCACCAGCAATTATACCTATACATTCCAAGAACCTGGATATTATAGTGTAACCTTCACTGCAAGTGTGGATGGAACAAGAAATATCCGTCAAATTACCTATAATTTTACCATCCTTAATGAAAATGAGTCAAGAAACGCATTTAGTTATTCTGAGTACAGCAACTACTATATTGAAAGTGTAATAAAAGATGGTATAGATATTACACAAGATTTGATTGATATAGGAAACTTTTCAACTGTGAGAATAAACGGACAGACCTATCTCGCATCTATCTCGCTTAATTATCTCGACAATAAGACAGGCGCTGGCAGATATAGAATTACCATTAACACAAATGATAACGCCTATGCAGGCTCATCTAGTGAAAGTTTTACATTTGAATTTTGGATAAATAGCCAAATACCACCTCTCAATATTTCACTTGATGAAGGACAATCCACTACTGGCACAATTACCATTACATTTAATGTTCAAAATCTTTATAATGCTATGGGTGATTGTTATATAAGGGTTGGCTCTTCTTACTACTACTTCACAGCAGATAGACTTTCAAATTATGGCGAGACCTATACAATCACAATCGACCAAACAGGAACATACTTTATTCAACTTTACAATATGTCAAATAACCTTCTGTTCTCTTATAAGGTTACACGTGATGAACCTCTAAATACCTTTGCCATTATGGCAATAGTAATCGCTGTGATAGTTGCAATAGCAATAGTTGTAATTACAATTCTTATAAGAAGAAAACAGAGAGTTAAATAAAAAATACTTAAATAAAAAAGAGGCTTTACAGTTTGTAGAGCCTTTTTTGTATTATCGGAAGTTGTCGTCGAGCAGGGCGAAGCCATATTTGACAGCAACTGATGGTCATAGATTTTACCATTACATGTTTATATTATTGTTATCATTTTTATAATAGAGTTTAATTATAACAAAATAGTTTACATTATTCAAATGTTTTAAAGCGAAAATAAGATAAAAAATAACATATGCTTTTATGTAAAAATATTAGAAAAAAATAGATAATTTATATATAAAATCAAGTTAAATAACATATTTTTTTATGTAAAAATAGAATAAATAACATATTTTTTTATGTAAAAATAAGATAAATAACATATTTTTTTATGTAAAAACAAGATAAATGATAAATATTTTTGCATAAAAAATAAGGCAAGCCTTTTTGACCTGCCTTATATTAATTATTTTACACTTCTTTTATTTGTAACCTAAAAATTAAAATTATCTCAACAATGACTCGCTTTGAAACTTTTTGTCGAAAATACAAATCTAAAAATTAAAACCAAAAATTGCATTATGAAAACTACTGTTTATTTCAAAGATTACATTGTAACGTTGATTTTAATTCCTGGGCTCATAGTAGATGCTATTGTAACGTTTCTAAAATATTGACCCTTTGCTGCTGCTGGTTTTGCCCTTGTAAGAGCATCAATAACAGTGTTAAAGTTGTCAAGAAGTTTTTCTTTTCCAAAACTTACCTTTCCGAGTATTACGTGAACGTTGTTTGTCTTGTCAAGTCTATACTCAACTTTACCTGCTTTTGCATCGTGTATAGCCTTTGTTACGTCCATAGTAACTGTACCACTCTTTGGGTTTGGCATAAGACCTTTTGGTCCAAGTATTCTTGCCACACGTCCAACAACACCCATCATATCAGGTGTAGTGATACATACGTCAAAATCAAGCCATCCGCCTTGAATCTTTGCTACAATTTCCTCAGCACCAACGTAGTCAGCGCCTGCTTTTGTAGCCTCGTCAGCCTTGTCGCCCTTTGCTATAACTAAAACTTTAAGAGACTTACCTGTTCCATGAGGCAATATACAAACGCCTCTTACCTGTTGGTCTGCATTTCTTCCGTCAACGCCAAGTTTAACGTGAAGTTCTACTGTTTCATCAAACTTTGCCTTTGGCAAACTGAGAAGAGTTTCTATTCCGCTTGCTACGTCATAGGACTTTTGAGTGATTGCCTGAGCACTTTGTGTATATTTCTTACTTGCTTTCATTTTGTCCTCCTTAGTCCACTACTGTAACGCCCATGCTACGAGCGGCACCTTCTATCATAGACATTGCAGACTCAATAGATGTGCAGTTAAGGTCTGGCATCTTCGTCTCGGCGATTTGTCTAACTTGCTCTTTTGTGATAGATCCGACTTTTGTTTTGTTTGGTACTGCTGAACCCTTTTCAAGACCAATTGCTTTCATGATAAGAATAGCGGCTGGTGGGGTTTTGAGTACAAATGAAAAACTTCTATCTGCGTAGATAGTTACCACAACAGGTATTTTAAGTCCTGCCTGTGATGCTGTTTTTTCATTAAATTCTTTGGTAAACGCACCTAGATTAATTCCATGTGGTCCAAGTGATGAACCAACAGGAGGTCCCGGGGTGGCTTTACCTGCGTCGAGTTGTAATTTAACAACTGCTGATATTTTTTTCTCTGCCATTTTTTCCTCCTTTCGTGGTTGTTAGAGCGGTTGAGTTCCCCTCTCCCACATATTTTTTTTGCCAAGTAACCTTAGCAATATTTTAAGTAGTTTTATGTCGTGCTTAGGACAAACTCTTTAAAAGAGTTGTTATTTAAATTTTAATAATTTACAATCGCTTTTTAAAATTTTTCTTCAATCGCCGACTTAAAATCTTTCTTCTTCGTAAATATCTTCTTTTGCATGACGCTGTTTTTTCTCTTCAATAGTCTCAAAATCTCTTCTTTCTGCTTTTTGCTCTTCTTTGAGACGTTTCATAAGTTCTATAATCTCTTCTTTTGTGAAAACTGGCTTATCTCTCTTCATGGTTTCCTCCTTTATATGCCATGGAAAGAAATTTAACCCTTATGCAAATGTATTCCACAGCATTTAGTTATTTATGCGACGAACCTGTGAAAGTTCCACATCAACAGGGGTAACTCTATTAAACATCTCAACATTTACTGAAACATGACCTGACTCGGTATCAACCTCGGTAACCTCGCCAACTTGACCATTAAGTGCACCGTCGATTATCTCAACCTTGTCGCCAACTTTGAGGTCTGTCTCCACCTTAATCTTTTCAAGTCTAAGTTTGATAACCTCTTCCTCTGGCATTGGCAGTGGTCGTCCTTTTGGACCTGCAAAACCTGTAATACCACGAGTTCTTATCACGTTATGCCAAATGTCATCAGCATATTTCATTTTTACAAGTATATAGCAAGGGAATTTCTTGCGTTGAACAAGCACTTTCTTGCCTTTTTTCTCCTCGACTACCTCTTCCATAGGTATAACGATGTCAAAAATTCTATCTTGAAGATTGAACTTTTCAACAACTGTTTCAAGGTTCTCTTTTGCTACGTTCTCATATCCTGAAAATGTGTGAAGAACATACCATTTTGCTGGAAGGCTGTCAACGAACTCTTTATAACCCTTTTCGTCGTCATACTCCTCTTTTACTTCCTCTTCTACCTTGCCCTCATCATTTAAAGTATCTTCTTGTAAGATATCTGTTTTGTTTTCTGTATCGATATTCATGGTTTTATCTTCCATACTACCCCTCTGTTTGATATTGATTTTATAATTTTTATAAAGATTTCTTATTATTTTAAGTTTTTCACCTATTTAATTAATAAGTTTTTGTTGTCATTAAATAGTGGTAACTTTTAAGATTATCTAAGTAAGTTCATAAGAAGTCCAAGGCAATAGTCTATTCCATATATTATAACCGCAAAAACAAGGACAACTACAAGAACTGTGCCTGTTTTTTTACAAACATCACCAAAAGACGGCCAAGTAACTTTTTTGAGTTCGGCAAATGTCTCTTTTGCCTTTCTCTTTAACTTGCCTTTCTCTTTTTGTTTTGAGTTTTTGCCTTTGGCGTTCTTTGAGTTCTTCGCATTTTTATCATTCTTTGCGTTTACAGCGTTCTTTTCTGCCTTTTTGTTGTCGGCTTTTTGAGCCACTGCCTCGCCGTCTGCCACCTGCTGTTGTGTATCGATAGTGCCATTTTCTTCAAGCACTACATCATTTTTCTGTACTGCCACAGCGGTATTTTTCTTCTTATTTTGCGATTTTTTCTTTTTAGACATTATTGCCCCCTAGATAACATTATTTTGTTTCTTTATGAACTGTTCTTTTCCCACAACGAGCGCAAAATTTCTTTACCTCAATCCTTTCAGGATTTGCTGTTGTGTTTTTGCTTGTAGCATAGTTTCGCTCTTGACATTCTGTACAAGCAAGTATAATATTTTTACGTTTTGGTGCTGCCATTTTTCTTTCTCCTAACAAAAAAACTAACACCCCATCGCTTGAAGTGCTAGTTTATAATAACATATATCAAAAGATTTGTCAACAATTTATTAGATATTTTTCAATTTTATTTTTTATTATATAATAATCTTAGCAAAATTATATGATGTTCTTAGCGAATTTTGTCGAAATATAATTTAGCAATACAAAAGGTTTTTGCTTAATTTGTGAATTTTTACTTCTTTGCCTTCTTCTCTTTCTTTGTGTCGGTTGTCGTCTCTATCAAGAGGACATAGTCATCCTTATCAGACGATTTCTTAACTATTTCAAAGGCTGAGGGAAAGTTAAAGTCAAAATCATATTTCTCAACATAATTAAAATAAGCCTTTAAACATTCTCTTGCATACAAAAATGCCTCTTCCACTGTTTCGCCATCAGTGGTAAGTTCAAGGTCTGGAAAAAGCACTTGAAAATTTTCATTTTCTTTATCTTTTATAAATACTGCTGGATAAATATAATGTTTCATTGTCGCTCCTACCAAAATATTTTAATAAGTTATGTCTTAAATTATTTCAAATAATCTTTCATCATGCTAATTTTACCATAAAAAAAGTGTTTTTCAAAACAAAAAACACTATTTTTTATATATATTTGTAAAAATTATCCTAATTTATAAACAACTTCTATGCCTTTTCTACTTTTCGCTATGGTCTTTATCCCAACAGCAGTTTTTGTATTTTTTACCACTTCCGCATGGACAAGGGTCGTTTCGTCCTATACCTTTCTTGTCGTTATAAACGGTTTTTTGCACTTTTAGTTGTGCTTTTTTCTTTTGAGCCCTCTCCTCTGGGGTAAGTTCTTTTCCTGTAAAGATTATCTTTGCTGGCTCTGGTTGCTTTGGTGCTGGTTCTCTCTTAATTGTTGCACTAAGAAGAGTCTTTAAGGTCATCTCCTTAATCTTTTCAATCATTGAGTCGAACATGTCAAAACCCTCTTTCTTATAGGCAAATATAGGGTCTTGTTGACCGAATTGACGAGCCAAAATCTCATCCTTCATTATCTGCATATTTTCAATCTGGCTCATCCAGTTTATATCTACCATACGAAGAAGGATGTTACGCTCTATAACCTCAAAATCAATTCCAATTTCTTTTAGTTCTTTTCTTCTCTTGTCATATTTCTTTTCTACAATATCTGTAACCTTTTCAATGACGTCTTTTACATCGCACTCTTCAACAAATTCTTCGTTTATAGTATTGCTGTCTTTATCAAGCAGACCATTTTCTAGTTCATGATTGAGTGTCTTTAAATCCCATTCATAGTAAGGCACGTCGTCGGAGATAACCTTTCTAACAGATTTTTCAATCACATCTGGAAGCATTTTGATAATCTGCTCATGGACAGGTTCGCCATCAAGTACCTTGTTTCTTTCCGAGTAGATTATCTCCCTCTGCTTATTCATAACATCGTCAAACTGTAAAACCGTCTTTCTGATAGCGAAATTTTGCAGTTCGACCTTACGCTGAGAGTTCTCAATCTGTTTTGAGAGTTGTTTGAGTTGTATAGGCGTAGACTCGTCAAACTTGAAAAATGCAAGCAATTTTCTTAGTCTATCGGTTGCAAAACGTTTAAACAGGTCATCATCAAGCGACAAAAAGAATATGCTTGAACCTGGATCGCCTTGACGACCTGACCTACCACGAAGTTGGTTGTCAATACGGCGTGATTCATGTCTCTCTGTACCTATGATGTGGAGTCCGCCGAGAGATTTAACCTCTTCTTTCTCCTTATCGGTAACCTCTTTAAATTTTTGATACAACTTATTGTACTCTTCTCTTGCCTTGTTGAGTTGTTCATCCTCGACATAGTTAAAAGCGGTAGCATAAGAAATTTCTTCGTCAGAAAATCCTTTATCTCTCATTTCCTTTGTCGCCATAAACTCTGGGTTTCCTCCGAGGAGTATATCTGTACCACGACCTGCCATGTTGGTGGCTATTGTTATAGCACCCTTTCTGCCTGCTTGTGCGACGATTTCGCTCTCTTTTTCATTGTTTTTAGCGTTTAACACCTGGTGCTTTATTCCCTCTCGTCTAAGGGCGTTTGACAAAAGTTCACTCTTGTCAATATTGATTGTACCTATTAGGGTTGGCTGACCGCTCTTTGCACACTCTTTAATCTCTTCAATTATCGCTTGAATTTTGCCCTTTTCTGAGATGTACATGACGTCTGGGTAGTCTATTCTTTGTTTTGGCTTATTTGTAGGAATAGTTACAACATCTAGGTTGTAAATTGTCCTAAATTCTCCTTCCTCTGTCTTGGCAGTACCTGTCATACCTGAGAGTTTATTGTATAGTCGGAAGAAATTTTGGAAGGTTATTGTTGCAAGTGTTTGGTTTTCATCCCTAATATCCACACCCTCTTTTGCCTCGATTGCCTGATGTAGTCCAGAACTGAAACGTCTACCAGGAGAAAGTCTTCCTGTAAACTCATCGACAATAACTACCTCATTGTCTTTTACAATATAGTTTTCATCTCTGTGCATGATAAAGTTTGCCCTAAGAGCATTGTTGATATAGTGGCTGAGTTCTATATTTTCAATATCTGAAAGGTTGTCTATTCCATAGAATTTTTCGGCTTTTGCAAGTCCTTGCTCGGTAAGGTTTATCTGTTTTGTCTTGATATCTATCTCAACATCTTGCTCCTGTCTTAAAGTCTTAACAAATCGCTGTGCAGTTGTGTAGCCATCGGTTGACTTGCCACCTCGTCCGCTTATGATAAGAGGGGTTCTCGCCTCGTCAATCAATATACTATCCACCTCGTCGACAATTGCAAAGTTAAGTCCTCGCTGAACTCTTTTGTTTTTATTTATCGCCATGTTATCACGAAGATAGTCAAAACCTAATTCATTATTTGTTGTATAGGTAATATCTGCAAGATATGCTTTTTTCTTCTGTTCGTCATTTTGACCATTTAGAGAGACGCCAACATTTAGACCTAAAAATTTGTATACCTTGCCCATCCACTCTGCATCACGCTTTGCAAGGTATTCATTGACGGTAACTACATGCACGCCTTTGCCTGATATTGCATTTAAATATGCAGGAAGGGTCGCCACCAATGTCTTACCTTCACCTGTTGCCATTTCGGCAATTCTGCCTTGATGAAGAGCAATTCCGCCCAGCAATTGCACATAGAAATGACGCATATTTAGCACTCTTGCCGACGCCTCTCTCACAACAGCGTAAGCCTCAGGTAAAAGACTGTCTAAACTTTCGCCACTGTGGTATCTATTTTTAAATTCGTCAGTGCATGCCCTTAGTTGCTCATTTGTGTAGTCTTTATATTTTTCTTCAAGCAAGACAACCTTGTCTGCAATCTTTTTTAATTTCTTGACTTGTGATTTGTTTTCATTTCCAAATAATCCCATTGTTCACCTTTTCCCTTATTTTAGTTTTATCAATATAACATTCTTTTTAATAAATTTCAACATATACTTTAATTGATTTTTTTAAAAAAGTCAAATTTTTTATTGCACAATTGAAAAAAAGAGGGCTTTTTTTGTAAAATATAGGCTTTTTTGCATCATTATAAAATTCTATCTAATTTGAAAATGGTGGCAATTTAGTTAAAATCCTGCCTTTGTTTTCTATTACTTTGTCTTATACGTCTCTGTTTTTATTATTTAAATTTAAGCCAACCTTTGCTTGACAAACTATTAAAATAATGCTATTATATTAGTATATAATTTTAAGGAGAATATATGGCTAGTAAGAAAAAGAATGTAGAAAGCGATTACTCACCTGTGAAATATCCGCTCAGCGTTGAAAATAATGTTGTTTTTAAAAAAAATAATACTTTGGTTCATAAAAAACAAACTCTCAAAATGGTAGATGAAAATGACACCATCTTCGATTTTTCACAAAATGAAAATCCTATAATGCAGGTCTATAAAAAGGATGGAAAAAGCTATGTTACTATTCCCGACCTTTCTCGCTTTATAAGTGAGGAAACCCAAAACCTTGAAGGAGACCAGGAACTTAAAGCAATCTTTCAAAATGGCGGTCTTGAAATTGGAAAAAACGCCATCGATGTAAGTCAAACAGGCAAGGAAATAACTATTGTCATTGACTCTGCTGATAACAAGCCTTACACTATCAAAATCAATCCTGTTGGTATAACTATGGAATATGGCAATGTTAATGATAGTGGTAGAAAAATTTACAAACTTTCTAATGATAATTCTCCTATTGATATTACTATGGGAAGAGCAGTTGTTGAAGATATGCTGTCAAGCGATGGGAAGAATAACATCTTCAAGGCAAGTTCTTCTATAAACAAAGTGCCATCGACTATGATAGGACTTTATCTTAAAGGCATGGAAAATAACTCGGCGGTAGAGTTTGGCTCTTTTACCCTATCACGCTGTCAATTTTCTGATAACGGAGTGCCATACTGCTTTATAAGACAACACAAACCTAAAACTAAGGATCAGGAGGAAACTGTATTTTTCGCTAACGGCGGATATGTAAAATGTTCGAGCAGTCTGCTTACTCAATATGAGGATATCGGCGGACAAAAGCAATATAATATTGTGCTATCGTCAGCGTCTAAAAAGGTGGCAAAATATTATGCTATACCTATTATAAGAAACGAGGAAGGTAAGGTTAGCAAAAACTTTATCGACGCCTTTAATATAATGGAAGAAAATACTACGCTTGAACCTAACGCCCTATTGACTATTGGCGACGAGGTAGATTTCGTAAGCGAGAACGATGAGGCCGCTGTTTCATTACGTCCTCAAAAAAAGGACAATCGAGAATATTCTAAATATGCCTTTACCATATCTCCAAAGATATTTAATTTAGAAAATGAGCAGACATTAGCAAACGCTGTAAGTAAAGAAGATAACGAAAATGATACTATCCTTGTAAACAGCATCGGAAATTTGGACGAGTTTTACAATTCACAAGAGGACAGTCAGTATAACAGAACAACCTCGCTTGAAGAAGAAAAGGCTGAGATAACCGACGCTCAAACCGAATACAAGACAGATTACACAAGCGAATATGGCGAGAATATATATAATGTCCATGTTGATACTTTTGGAGAAGAGAATACTGACGAGAGTGAGACTAGCGGAAATGTTGATGAGAGCGAGCAACCTGCTGAAACTCCTGAGGCTACCGATGAGCAACCTGTTGAAAGTGAGCAACCTGTTGAAAATGGTGATGAAGAGTCTGGCGAGAATTCAATCGAGGATAATAAAGATAGTGAAAATCAAGGCGGAGAGGAGATTGTTACAAAAGAGCCAGAGAACAATGAGCCTATAATTGAAGATTATATCCCTAGTGATATGCCTTATTATGATGAGGAAACTTCTGAAATTTCTAACTCTCAAACCGAGCAAAGTGCA
>CALWJU010000019.1 GCA_944381105.1 uncultured Clostridia bacterium
AAACGAATTTCTTGTTCATGTTATTACAAACGGTTTGGATATTTTAGAATTGCAAGATGAAAATTTTAAAGATTACTATCAAAAAATGGAAAGCATATCAGAAAAGATAACTCACTTTGAAAATCACCTATCAGTTAAAGAAAATAGCGGGTTCATAAGCACAGGCAAATTTGATGAAGATAATTCTAATGAAATATTGATTTATAACACATAAATATTTTTGTACTGAATTCTTTATTTGAATTAACAAAAGATATAGACTAAAACACTAGGATAGTATGTTTCGTTTCTAAAAAAATATCCCCTAAGCTTCATAGCTAAAGTATAAAAGATTTTGGCGGAACAGAGGTGATTGCGTTTGAACTTTTTTATCTAAAATTATCATAAAAAAACTATAATAATTATAATATGTTGCATTTATGCCTAAAAAGTGATACAATATGTTTGCGACCTTAATTTAATATATTCACATAAAAGTATACTTTCAGGGTATAAGTGTCCTGTTTTCGCTTTACATACAAATCTTTTATGGGGATTTATTTGTTTAAATTAAATGTCGCAATTTTGCGAACAACGTCACTTTGCTAGTGCCGGCTTGTTCACAAGCCGGCACTTTTTTTATTTTAGTTAAAAAAGGAGTATTAAAATGGATTGGCTTGCTATTGTTTCATTAGTTGTAGGTATTGTTTCTATTGTGCTTGCTATTTATTCTATGGTAACAACTTCTAAAATGCAAAAAAGAATAGTTAAAATTTGTAAAAATATCCGTAAACTAATTGACGGAAAAGAAGATGCGAATTAAAGGAGCAAATGTTATGAAAAAATTTTTATTAGTTTTATTTGCTGTATTGACTATAATGTGCTTTTCAGCGTGCGATAATGCGCCTGTTATTGAAAAGTATTATTTGGACACAAGCGGAAATTTAATTGCAGAGTTTGAAGATGGCTCTACAAAAGATTTAGGCTCTCTCGGCGATACGATTGCTAACGGTGTTGAAGATATAGAAATCAACTCTGATGGATATTATGTTATAAATGACATAGTAACGGATATTCAAGCGAAATTACCTGAATCTTATGCCATAGATAAAAACGGCAATTTAATAGTTACATACACCGATACAACAACTGAAAATTTGGGTAAGTTCGGTAGCGATGCAATAAATACGATAAATACAATTTCTATCTCTGACGACGGATTTTATGTGTTAAACGGTATAAAAACTGATATTGTTGCCGTTGAAGTATATGACGTAACTTTTGATACGGGATTTAGCACAAAAGTTTCAAAACAAACCATTAAAGACGGTTATAAAGTTGAACTCCCCGAAATTGAAAGAAAGGGTTATACATTAAACGGTTGGTATTGTAACGGCGAAGAGTGGCGTTTTAATTCCGACGTTGTGAAAAACGATATGGTTTTAACTGCTGATTGGACGGCTAATGAATATAGAGTTTCTTTTGTTACGGGTATTGATAGCATAGAAAGCCCTATTACTATTACCTATGATAGCCAATATACTTTACCAGTATTAGAACAAATAGGTTATACTTTTAACGGTTGGCTTTATAACGGAAATCTTGTAACCGATAATAAATGGTCTATTGATACTGATTGTACCTTAACGGCAAAATGGACGGTAAATAAATACACGGTAACCTTAAATGCAAATGGCGGTAGCGTTTCCCCTGCAAGCAAAAAAATAGAATATGGCAAGCCCTTTACTTTACCCGTTGCTACAAATTCTTACGGTGCATTTATTGGTTGGTTTTATAATGGTATTCAAATAACGGATAGTAATGGTAATTCGTTGTTTGATTGGAATTATACAACGGATATTGAAGTAACTACGTCTTGGACGATTGAAATTTCAACCGTTGAGGATTTGCAACAATTATATACCTATCCAAACGGACATTTTGAATTAAAAAACAATTTAGATATTTCCTTAATAGAGTGGACGCCCGTTGGAACGGAAACGAAACCGTTTACTGGTCAAATTGATGGCGGAAATTTCATAATTAACGGCTTAAAAATAACGCAGTTGCAAGAAAATCAAAAATATTATGGTTTTATTGGATATGCAAGCAGCGGAAAGATATTTGACCTTACCTTTGCTAATGTTAATATCAATTTGCCTACAATTTCAAACACGATATATGTTGGTATTGTAATTGCTAAAAACGAAAACGCTATGCTTGAAAATATTATTGTTTCGGGTAATATTTCAATAGCAAATCATAGTTCGTCTTATGTGAGTTATGTAGGCGGCTTGATTGGTTATAGTGGCACAGATGACGTAAAATCTTGTATAAATTCTGCAAATATAACAACAAAGAGCGTTGCAGGTGGCATAATTGGTTATAAAAAAGCTACGGCTGAAATAAATCTTTTTGTTGGGAATAAAAACAACGGAAATATTACAGCAGATATTGCAGGCGGTTTAATCGGTGATGGCATACTTTGTTTTGCATTTGAGTGCGAAAATAATGGAACTATCATAGGAACAAATTATGCTGGTGGTATCATTGGGCGCAGTGATAATGTTTCAATAGTTGATAAATGTTTGAATAAAGGTAATATTACAACTATATCTGATACTAATTATTTATATGAGGGTGCAGGTGGTATTGTTGGTGCAATTACAATTGTTGACACTGAATATTTTGGTGTAGAATCAAGCATAAAAAATTCTTACAATGTTGGGGCAATAATAGGTCATTATAATGCAGGCGGAATTATTGGTGCCGTTGCTAATAATAATTTCACGGTTGAAAATTCGTATAATAGCGGTAATGTTGACGGAAATTGGTATGTTGGCGGTATTGCAGGTCTTAATATTGGTATTACGATACGACAATGTTTCAATACGGGAAGAATTACAAGCGACAATCTTTCTGCTATTTTCAGTTTTACGTTGCCAAGTTATATGTGTACAATTATTGATTGCTATTATAATTGTAATACAAGCAGTGTAGGTCAAATTCAAGGAACAAAAACAACAGAAAATTATTCTGCAACATTCTATATTGAACAATTATTCTGGGATAATACAGTTTGGGATTTCCATACGGATAAATTGCCAACATTAAAAATTGAAAGTTTATTTAACGATTAAAAAACTAAAAGGCGAGAAAATTTCTCGCCTTTTATAATTTTATAGAAAGAAAAACATACATAAAATCCTTTATATCAGGGTTCTATTTTAACGGCTTATATGTAAATATTATACCAGCATTACCTTTAACGAAAATATATTTTAATATGGTAATAGAAAAAGAGATTGCCGTTGAATTTTGGTTCAACAGCAATCTCTCTTGGCGGAGAGATAGGGATTCGAACCCCAGGAGGCTTTCACCTCAACGGTTTTCAAGACCGCCGCTTTCGACCGCTCAGCCATCTCTCCATATTATTATAACTCTTTGTATGATTTTCCCTCGCCACTTTCTTTATTATTACTCTTCCATAATAATTAAAATCGCTTAATATCTTGCCTAAAAAGTTGCGGATTTTAAAATCTACACTATTTATTATACATATTTTTTTTTATTTTGCAAGTGTTTTTTAAAAATTGTTTATTAGTTTTTAATTTTATTATTATTTTCAGCACAAAACGTTTTTTAAATTTTATATGTTTGAAACTTTAATAAAAACGTGATAAATTAGATATAGGTAGTAACTCCTTTTAAATGGTGGTTTGGTCATTAAACATTTTGACCGATTGCAACCTTTTTTGTTAGGCATTTTTATTGCATTTAATTTTTCTATGGACCATTTGAAATTATTTTCTTGACACTAAAAGTATGTTATTGATATAATAATTACAAATGAACAGAAGAAAAATAGTAGACAACAAGGAAAATGTAAAGAAGGCGAGTATTTTTAAGTATTTAAGAAACTATAGACCTCAAATTTGCTTATATATAGTTTTAATTTTTATTGCAGGAGTTTGTGATGCTTTTATGTCAATTTATCTGGCAAAGGTGATAGAAGATATAACTTTGGCAAGATATAGCCATGCACTGATTTTAACTGTGATAGTGATTGGTATTAGAATTTTTCAATGGGTATGTTCATATTGCACAAACTATATCTATTATAAGTATTCAAACAAGATAATGGCAGATTTAAATCTTGATCTTGCAAAACAATCCTTTGTTTTAAATTCAAAAACTTTTGACGATCATGACACAGGAACGTTTGTGCAAAGAATCGTTGAAGACCCAGCAAGAATTGTGGATAAACTGGCGGGCATTGCAGAAAAGGTGATGACAATTTTGTCAGCGGCAATCATAGTTGTGTATATTGCAACGTTGAATATTTGGATTTCTCTTATACTTCTGGCTATCATTGCTATTGGAATTACACTTGAAGTAAATCGTGTAAGAATAAGGCGAAAAAATCGTTATGCTGTACGTAGCAAAAGTGATGATATTCATTCTTTAACAACCGAAATCGTGAGAAGTGAAAAAGATATAAAATCTTTAGGACTTGAAACGAGATTGAGTGAGGTTTCAAAGGAAGATTATGATGGCTATCGTCGTGCAAAAAATAGGCTTGACTTAACCGACTTAAAATTTTGGGAAACGAGAGATTTTGTTATCAATATTGGCACACTTCTTATGCTTGTTCTTGGCATTTGGATGCTAAGTCAGACACCAGCACTTTTGACAGTTGCTACCTTTATGATCGTATATTCAAATCGTGATTCACTTATCACTGTTTCGCGTGGTGTTGGCCAAATTTCTGACAGCATCGTTGATATACGTGTTTCTCAAAGCCGAATATTCTCGCTTTTTGATGAAGACGAATTTGTAACAGAAAAGTTTGGCGATCACCATATTGATATTAAAGAAGGCAATGTTGAATTTAAAAATGTCTCTTACACATTCAAAGAATATGAATGGGTGGCGGTGGATAAAGAGAAAGGCAAACGTCTAAAGAAAAAGAAATCTTACAATAGAGAGAAAAGACTTATTTCTAAAAACAAAGTGTTTGACAATCTTTCTTTTAAAATTCATGCAAATACAACTGTTGCTTTTGTTGGTAGAAGTGGGAGCGGAAAGACAACGATTCTAAATCTTATGACAAAGATGTATGAAACGGACTCTGGAGAAGTGTTGATTGATAACCACAATATCAATGACTTTGATAAGGAAAGTCTGAGGAATGCTTTTTCTTTTGTCAATCAGTTTCCATATATATTTGATATGACCATAAAAGAGAACTTGCTTCTTGCAAAAAGTGATGCAACAGATGAAGAAATAGTTGAAGCACTAAAAAAGTCTTCACTATATGATTTTGTGTTTTCTTTGCCTAAAGGAGTTGATACAAGAGTTGGAGAAAGTGGAATAAAACTTTCTGGCGGGCAAAAACAAAGGCTTTCTATTGCAAGAGCAATGTTGAGGAAATCAAAAATTGTGATTTTTGACGAAAGCACAAGCTCTCTTGATAACTTTGCACAGGAAGAAGTTAAGAAAAATATAGATCTTATGAAGGGTGAAAGCACTATCATCATTGTTGCACACCGCTTATCGACAATTAAGAATGTTGACCATATTTTCTTTTTAGATGATGGAAAAATTGTTGATGAAGGCACTTTTGACGAACTGTTTAATAGAAACGAAGAGTTTAAAACTATGTTTTTAACCGAGAATATTTAATAAAAAGACATTTATGCATGATGAATTTATAACAAAACAAATCTTTATCATAATTTTATTTTGATGTTTATTAGCGGCAGTAAAAAATGATTAAATTCATTTTATCAATCACTATTGTGCTTGTTGCAACCATGTTAGCCGTGGTTTTTAACAGGGTGGTATTATAAAAATGAAGTAATTATTTCTAAGTCCTTACCATTTGAGTCTTCAAATTGTTTTTAAAAATTATTTTGTTTACTATAAAAATTTTACAGTATTTTGATAACATTTATATTGGTTATTATGATATTACATTGATTGTACGTTTTCCAAAAAAATCAAAAAAATTTTGAAAATTTCAAAAAAATTGTTGACAAAAGAAAAACAATTTGATATTATATAGGAGCAATCATCCAAAAAGGATGGTTGTCTCATATTTCCCTCAATTTTTTATTTTTTTGTAAGATAAAAATGTAAGTCATCAAAATATTGATGATTTACATAAAATTACTTACAAAATATCTAAAAATTGAATACTTAATAATATTCCCCAGTAGCTTGAGTGGTGGAGCGGTCGAGCTGGGCGCCAAGACCTTTAGGTCTGCGTATGGAGCGAATGCGGAATTAAACCGATTCTATCGGTTAATAGCCGAGTGCGACAATAGACAAAAAGCATCATAAAATAAAATTAAAAAATCATATCAATATTCCCCAGTAGCTCAGTGGTGGAGCACTCGGCTGTTAACCGATAGGCCGTAGGTTCGAATCCTACCTGGGGAGCCAGAGTCACTCATAGTATCGATACAATTTGTATCGATATTTTTTATTGCATCCTTTTCTTCTTTTGATAAGATGTTTGTTGAGTTGTTATGACGGAACCCGACAACTATATCCAAACTATGGTCTTCGTTGACTTTTACTCCTTGAACATAGAATTTTATAGCATTGTCTAATGTATCATTATCTAGGTGGAGTATTTTGTTTTTTAAATCATCAACTATTCTGTTTACATTGACCTTGGCTAAATAATTTTTATATTTTGTGTTTTCAATATTGAGAACAAGAGCCTCCTTCTTTTGTTGCAATTCATCCATCTCTTGTTTCATTTCAGGATATGTAATCCCATTTTTCATTAGTTCAATAAGGTTTTTGATTTGTGATTGTATTTTTTGAAGTTCTTTCTCTGCTTGGTTTGTACTTGTAGTCTTTTTTTTAAATGTTTGAATAATCTTTTTTGCTATATCATCTAAATTTAAACTTAAAAGCCATTGTCTAATAGTTTCTCTTACAAGATTGTTGGTAATTTGAGTATTAATGTTTTTCATATCACAAGTTTTGCTGTTCCTTTTATTTGAGCATACATAACTTACTGTAATATGTCCTCGGCTATCTTTAGTGCTATAGCCCTGCATTTGAGCATTACATTTGCCACAGTATATTAAGCCACTTAATAAGTAATCTTGCTTTGCTTTATTCGATTTTTTATATTGTCGACCTTTTAACCGTTCTTGTGCTTTTAAAAAAGTCTCTTTATCAATAATGGCAGGGATAGCATCTTCAATAACTACCACATTATCATTCTTTTTCCCAACCCATCGGTGCATTTCTCTGTTTATATTCTCCATCCAAATATATCTGCCAATGTATCTTTGGTTCTGTAAAAGTCCATTCAAAGTTGATTTAGAGATAGGTCTACCTCGTTTGCCTAACACACCATATTTTTGTATATCATTCAGAATTTCATTATAGGTGTAACCTTGATTATACAATTCAAAAATCTTTCGCACCACCTCTGCTTCTTTCTCGTTTATAACGTATTGTTGATTGACAATATCATATCCTAATGGAGCAAATCCACCTAAGAATGCACCATGTCTTGCTTTTGTATATTTTGCATCAATTGATTTTTGTCTACTTTGTAAAACTGTGTGCTGGCCTATACCAATATGTATTAGTTCAGTTAGAAAATTATCAGGATTTAATATGTCTCCAATTTGCTCGGTAACAGAAAGCACTTGAATATCAAGTGCCTTCATCTCTTTTCTAAAGTTAAACCAATCGACAACGTCACGACTTCCACGAGTAACATCATAAAGCACTACACAATCAATGAGTTTATTTTCTGCAACTTTTAATAAGTTTTGATATTGTTGACGTTGTGTATTGGTTCCTGTGGTTTCTTCATCACTGAATACAAAATCAACCTCAATATTATTTCTTTTACAATATTCCATACAAGCATTAACTTGTGTTTCTGTCGAGTTTTTAGTTTGGTTGCTTGTAGAATATCTTGTATAAATTGCTCCTTTCATTGTCACTCCTTTATTTAAGTTATTAATTCCCCATTATAATATATTTGTATAGGGTTATCGATTCGTAAACTTATAAGTTCAAAACATAGTATAACATTTTCGGAACCATTTATAGTTAACCCTCTTTCATAACTATATCCAAATCCATCACTTCCGATAAATCCTTTTGCGGTTATTAAGTCATTGTTAGACATTATGGAAAACGAAGATGCTTCAATAAAGGTCGATTGGCTGGTTTCTATATTAAGTGTAAACGATGTTTCATCAGAATATGTTTCTGCAATTACAATATAAGATATACTTTTTATCGGTTCTTTTGGTATTGCAATAATAATTACAATTCCGATTATAACAATTGCAAGTACAACTAAAAATATTTTCAAACCAGTTCTTTTCTTTTTCTTTACATTTGAATTTTCTTCCATAACTTACCTCATAAATTGTTCTATTAATAGTTTGAGAAAATCGTTGTGTTGTTATATTTCAACGAGATTTTAGTGTCAGTAATTTTTTCAGTTATGTTTGATTTATTGATTGTTGCTTTTAATGTTATGTAAATTTTTTCGTTCGGTTCTATTGTAAAATTCGAAATTGTTCCACCTTGGAAATCTCTCATCATAATTAAATCAAAAATTGTATAATTTTCTATGTATAAATCAAAATTGTAAATGTTTAAGTTCGCTCCAATCATATTAACAGGGTTGTTGTTTTCAAATAATATAATAAAAGAGACTTTTTGTGTCCAAGCAGTATCAATCTCTTCGTTTATTTCTAAAACGGTGGCTGAGATTTTATAGTTATCGTTAATAGAAATTTCTGTTTTTGTATTAAGGTTGACATTGCATCCTACTAGAATTGTAGTGCAAATTAATATTAAACCAATAATAAAGTATTTATATCTATTATTTTTTATAGTCATACACTATTTAACCTCACAAATTACTTTGAAAAGCGACTGCTTTTCCTAAAATTCGAATTTTGTTTAAATCTTCGCCCTCATAAATTAAGGGGAGATAATTCTTATTGGCAGGCAATAGCATAAGCCTGCCTTTTTCTGGTTCATATAGTACCTTTTTAAGAGTAACTTCATCATCAATTAATACTACAGCGATTTCTCCATTTTCTACCATTTCTTGCTTCTTGACAAATATTAAATCACCATCAAATATCCTGGCTTCTATCATAGAATCACCTTTTGCCCACAAAGCAAAATCTGGATGAATGTTTCCTATTGCATCTACATAACATTCTAAATGTTCTTCAGCAAAAATAGGTTGTCCACAAGCCACAGTTCCAAGAATAGGAACTTTGATTTTTGTAATAGGTAATGTTTGAATTGTATCAGTTGAACATTCTTCCCAACCCATAAGGTAAGCAGGAGTAGTATGCAATGCATCAGCAAGTGGTTTTAATATTGACATAGGTAAGTCTTCAATATCACCATTTTCATACCTATATATAGTTGCTCTATTCTTACCTATCTTTTTTGCTAAATCATCCATACTAATGTTGTATTTTAGCCTAAGTGCTTTTATTTTTTTAGATATTTCGGACATAAATACCTCCTTTTCTCTTATATATTATCATTTTTATTGCAAATTTGCAATACTTTTTATAAAAAATAAATATTTTTTTGCAAAAATGCAATTTTTTGTTGACTTATAGTTTCTTTTGTGTTAAATTAATAGTGTCGCAGATATGCGACTATTAGGAGGTTGACGAAATGATTGACAAAGATAAACTGAAAACTGCAATTACAGATAATGGTTTAACAATAACATCATTATCTCAAAGATTGAATATTAACCCATCTACATTTTTCAGAAAAATTAATAAAGATGCATTTTTAATTAAAGAGGCTTATCAAATTTGTAGGATTCTAAATCTATCAAACGAAGATGCAATTAAAATTTTTTTTAGTAATAAAGTCGCATAAATGCGATTACAAGGAGTAAACTATGCCACGAAACGATAAAATCACTATAAACACATTTTCAGTTCCAGATGAATTTCCTGGTGAAGAATGGAAAACTTTTATATCTATTCTTTATCATGAATCTGCTGATGATGTTATTAAAAATTTAGTAAATGCAGAGATAGAACGAATAATAAAAGAAGATAGTGCAAGTCACCAAACAAACCACTATCTTCTCATGAAGTACTTGAAAAGACAAGGCTAGCCTTTTTTGATTATCTCAAAATGACTGACCCAGACCTTTTTCAAGCCTACACAAATGATAACACAAATTTTAAAGAAAATCAAGGAAAAGGAGTTTTATTATGAAAGATTTTACAATTATCACAAAAGAGAGAATTTATAAATTTAGTAATGAAAAACACTTGCTAAATCGTTTTTCAGAACTTACAAGCAATGCTGTGTCATGTATTTTAACTGTTATGCCCAGAAAGGAGGTGAAAAATGTTGACCTTTCAAATTAAGTCTAAGACAAATCCAGAACTATTGCTTGACATAGTTAACCAACTTGATAAATGTACAGTGTTTAATGCTTTGCAAGTTGCCATAGAAACTGGAGTTGATATTGAGATTGAAGCAATAGAAGAGAACGAAGAAAATAAAACCATCAAATGTCTAAAGATTTTAGATACTGCAATTTATCGTAAACTTGGCATCATATAGGAGAAAAGCCAATGAAAGCAATTCAACTTTCCATATTCAAAGACATGGAGATTGATTATAACGTTTTGCAACAACGACAAAAACACCAAATCGCTAAAAGACGAAGGAATGGAGGTGTTATATGACGAAGTATATACGATTGCATGAATACTAGCCTATTCATTAAAAAGCAAATTTTAAAAGTCGAGAGGTTAAAAATGAAGTTTTTTATGAAAATTGCAATTTTTATGATTATATCATTGGCAATTTATTTACTTTGTTTTTAATTATAAAGGAAATCAACATGGAATTCTTAGAAAAAATATCAAAGCCTATTTTAATAATACTTTCTGTATTTTTCTCATTTGTAATTATTGGTTATATTTACTTATCTAGTCCTTTTGGAGAGGATAAAGTGCCGACAGCGGTAACATCTACTTATGTAACATATGTTACAAATCCTCAAACGGGAGAGGAACTTCCTTTTATGGAAGCACAGTATTTTTCTGGAGAGTCTGGCTCGGGCAAAGAGATGATTGAAGTTAGATTCAATGTCTATAGCGGAATTAATATGACGGCAATTTATTCGCGTGGTTTTCAAATGATAAATGGTAGTGTTTATTATTATGATACATATGATAGTGTGAGTTTTGAAACAGGTAACGAATACCAATGGGGAGAACAACTTTTAACTGAAATTAATGGAGAACTCTACGGAATTGCATTAGATGGTACTTATACGGCTATTGATGCAGGTAAAGTCGCTGGAAATATTTTACTCGGTCCCGTATGGTGGTTATTTGATGGATTTTATGATATTGAAAGCGAATTTAACTACACAATTAAAGATTTTCTTAATGTAATGAAAAATATAATAAAGTCTAATTCAAACGGCTCTGGACAAAGCACACTTCCGCTTGTAGACTTAGAAACATATATTCATGTTTATGAAGCGGGTACTGATAATAAATTATCAAATGAACAATTAGGCGAAAGAGGCATTCAATATTCATATTTTACCGTTGATGCAAACTTTTCAAAGAATGGTGTATTGTGGGCTGACCAATCTTTGTTTGGGTCTATAGCAGGAGATTCCAATTATAATGCTTCAGAAGTTGAGCACGATAAAGATTATTGGCAAGCAAAAAGTCAACTATATTTAAATTTAAATGATTTTAATAGAAGAGATTCACTAACTGAAGGTACCTACATATATTTAACTTCAGATTTAATAAATAAGTTAAATCAATACAAAGATATAGATATTTATATTGATATTGATATTGATATCTCTGATACAAGTGTTTTAGGTTTTGATGATTTTGCACTATTGGGCCTAAATAATATAAAAGAGATAGAAATAACATCTTCTATACAAAAGGAGTTTATATTAAAAACTAATTGTTTAAATGAAACAAATATTGATATAGAGGATATAAAAATTAATAATATTACACTTGTTGACAAAACTGGAGGTGAGTCATGAATGACACTAACAAAAGTTGGGCATGGTGGAAGTATTTTATATGTGTTGGGATTATTTTAATAGGAATATTTGCAGGTATAGAATTGATAAATATGTTTGGTGCGTCTTCTGGCGAATATGGTTCACCTATCACAATAGAAACAGTTCAAGGTTTAGAGGTAGTTGAAAATTATGATTTTGGAATACTTGAATTAAATGATATTGATGGTGATAATGTTTACACTTTAACCGCTAGTTATGCTCCAATAGATTTCAATGGTACACAAACTAAATATTCACTGATGTTTAATTCACAGCCAGTTCAAAATATTAAATTAGAAAGTGGAGCAATAGCAGGCTCTCTAACAATGACATTTTATAATACGAGTGGAACTGAAATAACTAATACGACATTGTATATTGATATTTCTTTTTATGCTAATTCAACTATGATTAGTTTTTCTATGGAAAATATTAATGAAAGTATATCTTATTTTACATCTTATATGACTTACAACGGAGCCAATCTTAAATTAGTGCAGGAGGTAGAAAGATGAGCGATAAAACAAAAAAAATATTAATTTTTTCGTCTATAACTTTAGTTCTTTTTGTTATTATTCTAGTTCTTTGGTTGTACTGGCCTGCTATAACAGGAACTATAAGAAATGAAAAATATTACACTCAAGAAGAGGTTGATTCTGCTGTTAGCGAAGCATACGACCAAGGAGTAGGCGATAAAAATAGTTATATAGAGCAAATTGACTACTATAAAAATCAATTAGAGTTATCTTCTTTACAACTTTCAGAAGTTACACAACAATTGACCGAAACTACACAACAGTTATCGGAAGCATTACAAAATAATTCATCTTCAGCAGAAAAAATAGAAGAATTAAATTCAACTATAGAGTCACTAAATCGACAAATACAAATATACTTAGAGCAAATAAAAGAATTACAACTTAAACTAGATGCTTACACCGAATATGAAGGAGTAGCAGGTTATGCCACGTTTTATGTTGATGGTTCAATATATGATGTAGATGTTGTCAACCTTAACGATGGTATCGTGGAATTTCCAAACATTATAGTGGAAGGATGTAATTTTGAAGGTTGGAGTATTGATGGCATTAATGCTATAGAAACAGAAAATTATACAATTCAATCTGATACTAATTTTTATGCTCTTTTAACTTGTGATGTAACGTTTTCAATAAATGGTACATCAACACATAAGACTGTTCCTAAAAACACCATATTATCTGCTATAGTACCAGAAGTGGAAGAATTTGAAGGATATGTTTTAGATGGATTTTATGAAGGTGATTTAAAGGTAGATGGTGATGCAACTATAACTAAACATACTACATTTGTAGCAAAATTTAGAAAGTATATAGAAGATGAATTTGATTTAAATACTGTTGATGATAGAGAAGATTTTATTCATAACAATTTTGCAATGTACTCACTTATGATATATCGTGATATTCCATTTGAATCAAATATACAAAGTCACTGTGAATTTAAAATTACATATAATAATGGATTTGAGTATGAATATGATGAAACGAATGCTTTACATATCATTGAAATAAATAATGTTAGATATTATTCTAGCGCTAATTTTACATTAGGAAAACTTGATGATGGAACACCATATTTTGGCATATTAATAAGTTTCATGACAGCACCAGAAGTTGAAGAAAGCATAATTACCGAACAGGATATCGAACTTATTCAAAACTCTTTATTTCCATTAAATGTAATCGTTTACGATACTGTTTTATATACGGAGGTAACATAGTATGAAAGATTTTATTAAAATATTTTTTACAACAGCAATATCACTATTGTTGATTGCTGTATTATCAATCGGGATAGCCTATGCAGTTAAACCTGACTTAGTCAAAGATTGGTTTAATATTGAAAATTCAGAAACTGATGGAAAAGATGACCAAGAAGCCAAAGTACTTGACTTTAATTTTTCTACAAATGGAATGGTTACAGGCTATTTAGGAACTGATACAGACGTAGTTATTCCAAGTACTTATTCTGAGGTAAGAACATTGGTAGGAACTTTTGAGTCGGCTGAGGAACTTGAGGTTTATCTTGATACGGATGTTGAGCGAGATTTCAATTACGTTTTAACCGAGAATGACGGAACAGTTACTACTTATATACCTTTTGACCCGTTTGACAGTATGGAAGAGTTTTCTTTTCCAGCAAAACTTGAAAGTGTTGAGTATATAGAAGGTGATGATTATACAGTGACAGGTTTAGGCTATGCAGTATTTTCAGAATATAATTTTAATACAACAGCCGACCAAATAACAAGTGTGACAGTTCCAAATACAATTACATATATATTCAATGATTTTTTTAGAGATTGTACAAATTTGACTTGTGTTGATTTAAGTAATTGTACAAATTTAACAAGTATTGGTAAAAATGCTTTTAATAATTGTACAAGCCTAGAAACATTAATTTTACCTGCAACAGTTACCGAGATAGGAAGTGGAGTATTTTATCTTTGCGAGAATTTAACCGCTATATATGTTCCAGCAGACACAGTAGAATCATACAAGACATTACTTCCTGATTATGCTGACATTATAGTTTCAATAGATGAACTCAACTAGGAGGTGCATATGAAAAAGTTTTTTATGGTACTAATTTCAATAGTATTGATTTTAGGTATATCACTTGGCACAGCATATGCAGTTAAGCCTGATTTGGTAAAAACCTGGTTTGGAATAGAAGACACTCAAACTGAAGAGCCAACTGACGATACAGAAAAACCAGATGATGGCAATTTAGGTGACGTAGAAATACCATTGCCAGGTGGAGATGATGGTGAGATTGAAGTTCCGATTGACCCAGGAGAACAAGAAATTGTGTATACAACAAATGTTGCAGATTATGAAATTAATGGCGATACCATTACAGCATACAATGGAACTGATAAGAATATAAAAATTCCTACTTCATACTCAATTGCAGGAACTAAAATTGTTGAATTATCGTTTGATTTGCAACATGACCTTATTAATTATTTAATGGACAATCACGACTCAATAACATATCCTATTACAATAAAAGATAATACAAATCAGGAATATGAATTTTATAGTGAATTTGAAGTTATTGAAGATATGGATATGGTTTACCCGGTTTCTATGTCGACAGAAAAAATGCTTTACGAAGACGGTGATGACTATCAAATAACTAAAATTGATATGGATATATTGAGCAACAGTCTCGTTGAATATGTAATAGTTCCAGATGGAATAACCGAAGTTGATGCATCTTTTCGCAGATGTGATACATTAAAGGAAGTTCAAATTCCTGCAACAGTCACTGAAATAGGAATGCAAACATTCCTTGACTGTGAAAATTTAGTCGCTATAAAAGTAGATGAAGACAGTGAAAACTATTTAAGCGAAGATGGAGTGCTATTTAACAAAGACAAGACAATTTTAGAGTGCTTCCCAGCAGGTAAAGGTGGGTCTTACACCATTCCAAATACGGTTACAGAAATAGAGACTCTAGCATTTTACTATTGTGAAAGACTAGAAAATGTATACTTTGAAAATGGCATTAATCTTGATACTATTCCAAGTCAGTGTTTTTCAAATTGTACAAGTTTGAAAAGTATTGAAATTCCTGCAAGTGTCAAAACTTTGGCTTCTTCATCTTTTTATGGTTGTGCTAGTTTAGAAACTGTAAATTTTGTAGAAGGTAGTTTACTAGAAAGTTTTGGCACAGGTGTATTTGATAGATGCGGGACATTGAAATCAATTAACTTATATTTATTAAAAAATCTTAAGAGTATAGGAAGCAATGTATTTCAAAATTGTAGTTCACTTGAGTCATTTATTATTCCAGCCAGTGTAACAAGTATAGGATATAGTAGTTTTAATTCTTCATCAATAAAATCTATAACATTCAATTCAACTACACCACCAGGAGAAATAGGAGTGATATCTCCATTCTCATCATCTATTGAGAATATTTACGTTCCGGCGGAAGCAGTAGAATCGTACAAAAGTACTTGGACTCAATATGCTGATATTATTAAGGCTATACCTGAGGTTAGCATTGGCGATGAAGAGACAGGAGATATAGTAGAACTGTAGCAAGATGATTTATGAATACAACTATACTAAAAATTACAAAGTTTTTGCTATGCCTATTATTCATTTTAACAATAATGTTTGTAATTAATTTCTTTGTTATTAATAGCAAGTTAAGTGCAAACTACATGCCTTACAAAGCACCTGAAGTTGCATACATAGAATACGACATAACTCGTCCTCCAAATATAGATTATCAAACTTTGACAGACGACATAAATCAAATGTTTGGTAATCCGAGTTACACATTGACATTTACAGACTTTTCAGGAACAACAAAAGGCAAGTGCTATATGTTTACCAAAACGATAGTGTTGCAAGAGAATATGACCTATGAATACTATGTATTTTGTCTAACACATGAACTTGTACATTTAACAGAATTTACATATAGCGAGAGATATACCAATTTAACCGCATTTTATACACTATACAATAGCAAAAACGAATATTTCAAAAACATTGCTCTATACTTTGCAAACTTAGACCTACAAGGGATATTCGGCGAAGAATATAGTTTTGTAGGATACATTGAATTGTAGAAAAGAAGAGAGTTTTTGCTCTCTTCTTAGGCTACAAAATATTAAAAGGTGGTGATTAATGACACATAGTTTTGACGTTGATATTGCCACCAAGTATGGAATAGAATGTGCAGTGCTCCTCAATCAAATCAATTATTGGTGTCTAAAAAATGAGGCAAATAACAAACACCTACACAATGGCAGATACTGGGTATACAATACCAAAAAAGCATTTGCACGACTATTTCCGTATATGAGTGAGCGAACTATTGATTACAATTTAACAAAACTAAAGAAAGAAAATTTGATTTTAACTGATAATTTTAACCGTTCTAAAATGGATAGAACAACCTGGTATGCATTAACCGATTTTGCAAAATGCATTTTACAAAATTGTAAAATGGGAAATACAAATTTGCAAAATGGAAATTACAAAAATGTAAAATGTATAGATAATATTAATAATATAAATATATCTAATACAAATCAAACACAAATATATACAACAAATAAAGAAAGAACTAAACAAGAAAGAAAGAGTGAGAGTTCTTTTTATTCAGATGAGAGGTGAGAAGTGAATTATTTTAAACAACATATAGTTTTGCAGTCTGATGAGTATTTAGGGGAAGATAACAGAGTCTACTGCAAAAATTGTAATACACCTCGTGAGTGGATAAGTGAAGATGGCGAGTTCAAAGTTCGTTGTTTATGCAAATGTCAACAAGAGAAACAACAAGAGTTAGAAAAGCAAAGGCAAGATATGGTTCGCTTTGAAAAGGTAAAATCACTTAAAGAATTGTCGTTACTTGGTCGAAGGTACGAAAATTCAACTTTTGATAAACTTGACATGAACCGTCCACAATCATTTGTAAAAGCAGTTAAACGTTGCAAGGCTTATTGTAACAACTGGAAGATTGTGAAAAGTCAAGGCTATGGAATTTACATATTTGGCAATGTTGGCACTGGTAAGACAGAACTCGTAGCATGTATATGCAATCAACTTATTCAAAATCTTGTCCCCGTGATTATAACAAACTTTTTAGAGATATCAAAAAAGTTGAGAGAGTCATATAATCGCGAGATTGAAACAGAAAATCAAATTATTGATAAGCTTGCAAAAATTGACCTATTAGTGCTTGATGATGTTGGCAGTGAAAAACTTTTTAAAAACAATGGTGAATCATTTATGCAAGAAAAAATATACGACATAGTCAATCGAAGATACATAAACAAGATGCCGACAATATTCACGAGTAACTATTCAATCCAACAGTTGATTGATGAACGAGGACTTGAAATAAGAACAGCCGATAGAATTGCCGAAATGTCTAATGCAGTAATGAAATTAGATGGGACAAGTTATCGAGAAACAAAAATTTTAAAGGAGAAGAAATGAGAGCAATTCAACAAATATTTATCCCAGCAAGAACAATCAGGTTAAGAACAAAACCTACACAAACAAAAGAATGTTTTTGCTTAGACAGCAAAGAACATCCAAGAATGTACAAGAGTTTAGAAACTTTAAACCAATACATGCCAGAAGAATTTGATTCTATTTATGTATTTGAACTTAAAAAAGTTTTAATACCAAAAAGGGATATAATGGTTAACATTTTGGAGTAGCCTATGGAAAAGAGCGAAATTCAAGCAAAGATAATAAAAACATACAAACTTCCATTTTTAGACTGGATTGCACTACATTACAATACATTTAAATATCTTTTGCTTGCAGTCATTGTATTTGTTCCATTAATTACTGTTTTATCAATCAACTCATTTCAATGGCAATGGTTTCTATACCTTTCTCCTCTTGAGATTTTAATGATTTACATAACTGTTCGTGCTTTGTTATTCCTAAGAGATTTAAAAAAATACAAAACATGGGGAAAGTCAATGATGAACAATCCAGACCATGCAACCATTTATTCAGGTCCGCCTGGAACAGGCAAGTCACTTTCTGCAGGACATGCAGTAAACTGGATGCAAAAAGGCTCATGGGACAAACTTCAATTTGAATATTTTTGTCTTATGGGCAAAATGCAAAAGAAAAATTATGTAATGAGTGAAGACGATAAAGAAATCTATGAAGCATATCAATACTTTATCTCACATGATGGTGTGCCTGCCCTTGCAACAAATGTAGGATTTTATTCTAAAATCTATAGACGATTTTCATATAAACTTGGCCCGTCATATTTAAAACAAGAGAGAAGAGCGCCATACAGACTTGTTGGATGGTATGACGAGATAGGTACAGTTTTTAATCCTGAATTATCAAACGACAAGGCTGATAATATGAAATCACTTGAAATGGCGGATATGGCAAGGTTTTCACGACAGTTTGCAGAATTTCGATATATTGGAACTGAACAAGAAGCAAGTAATATTTACAAAAATATACGAAGAGTTGTAGCAAGAAATCGTGAATACCTTTCAATAGAAACGATTTTTAAACCGAAGTTTTTAAACTGGATATTTGAAAAAATGAAAAAGCATTTTCTTTATCCTTTTTTTAGAAAAGGTATGAATATACATAAAGCAAAACGTTGGGGACAGTTTATGACAAGGTTTAAAAGGTTTATTGACAGTGTTGGGTTTTATAAACTTCGATACAAAGATTTTACATCATTTGAAGGTGCAGGAGTTGCCTGTTTGACTGACGAAAAAGGTGGAGCAGTACTTTACTTGCCATGTTGTGGTGAGTTTAAGTACGATACACGTGCTTTTCGCTGGGCATATAAGGCAAGGAAGTTGCCTATAATGATGCAAGTATTTAATAGCATGGATTTGTCGGAGAAAGAAGCTGAAGCATTTTTGCGCTCGTCATATCCAAAGATCAAAGACGAAGAAAAGCAGAAGAATAATAAAAGATAAATGTATATGCAAAATTCGGAAATAACTAACATGCTCGCTTTGCGAGTATGTTAGTCCGAATTTTGCGTGTGCGTTGTCTTGCAAATGAGTACTGCTTAAAAAAAATTTTTAAAATTAGATAGAGTTTGATTTTTAAATAAACTGTTTGAATAAATCCGAATGGAAAAAGGTTAAAAATCAAACAAAATTTAATTTAAAAAATAAAATTCTGAATATAGATTTTTAAAAAATTTTGCGTGCAAAATTTTTGCGTTGCGCAATTAAAGAAGGAGTAAATATGAAAGAAATTGAAATATCAAGCACAACATTCAATATGGTTGTAAACACATTGAAAAATTTTAGAATAACAGATGATAGTCGACCTATTTTAAAACAAATTTATTGCCAGGTCGAAAAGGATAGAATAACATTCACGGCGGTTAATGGGGTTATCGCATCAAAAATAAATTTAAAC